>CAMAQQ010000029.1 GCA_945860575.1 Ferrithrix thermotolerans DSM 19514 | reverse complement strand
TACGAAAAGTTGCTTTTGCACGTGAGAGTCTCGTCATCTCTCAGGTGTTGTTTTGCTTGGTGCAGTTTTCAATTGAAATGACCCTCGTGTGTATTGCTTTGACCCTCGCTGGAAGTTTTATTTTTCCGTGGCTACCGATGACAATTCTGCTGATGCTCCTCTTGGCCCTCTTTGCGATGGGTGTTGCGCTGGTCTTGAGTGTGAGCGCAGTGTTTTTTCGAGATTTGCCTTATTTATGGACGATCATCAACCAAGTTTGGTTTTTTGCGACACCAGTAATTTATGATCCGACGATCTTCGACGACAAAGTTCCTGGTCCCTTGCACTTTGTTTTGCATTGGAACCCGACCGCAGTTTTTATCAGAAGTTTTCGAGCAACAACTTATAACGGCAGATCGCCAAATTGGAACGATGTAATTGTCTTAGCAATTGCCTCAACCACGTCGTTAGTAGTCGGTCTTGCCACTTTTAACAAACTAAAGCGTCGATTGGCTGAAGAACTTTAAGAGATAACTTCGTGTAGAGAATTATCGGTGGTGACGTTCTAGAGACCAAGTTGACGCGACCGAAACAACTCCTTCGTCAAATAAGTTTGTTTTATGAACGTTGAAGCGCACCCAGTTTTGGCAATGATCAAAGTCTGTGGTGCCTGTCGGATCAGAAATTGACGCCGATAAATAGTAAGTGCCCTCCAGAAGACCAAGTCGCGGAATATCCAATGTTGCAGTTGCCGGCCCATCAAGCACACGAATCGTATTTGTACCGCGTTGTGTCGTGGTTGCCCAAATCACATCGCCGTTCAATTTTGTAATACTGATTCGCAAGATTGGCGAGTCAAGTCGGGCATGTGCAGTCATCTCACAGCGAATTTTTACCGCACAGTCTGATTCGATGCGATGAGTTTGCGAACCGTCAGGTGCGATCAACTCAAGAGAATTAATTCGCGCGTCTCCAGTGCCCCATCGTTCACGCGACTCGTCGTCTTTCTCGGTGTGTTGCGCGTAACTGCCACCCGTGTAAGCCGAGATTACATCCGTGGCGTTACCAATTTGTTTGATTTGTCCCTTTTCGAGCCAAATAACTTCTTTACATAATTGTTGAACAAGTCCGAGGCTGTGGCTGACTACAACGATTGTTCTGCCTTCGCGACGGAACTCTTCAATTTTTTCGCTACTTTTGCGCTGGAAGTCTTGGTCGCCAACAGACAATATTTCATCGATAAGTAAAATCTTTGGCTCGACATGCGCCGCAATCGAGAAACCCAGTCTTACGACCATTCCTGATGAGAAGTTTTTGACCGGGGTGTTAATGAATCTTTCTAATCCAGCAAATTCGACGATGCTGTCAAATTTGGATAGCACGTCTCGCTTTGACATTCCCAAAATTGCGCCGTTTAAATAAATATTTTCTGATCCGGTTAGTTCTGGGTGGAACCCTGCTCCAAGTTCAAGTAGCGCTGCAAGTTTGCCGTCAATTTTTATATTGCCCTTGTCTGGGGTGTAGATACCGGTCAGACATTTGAGCATTGTTGTTTTGCCAGAACCGTTTGAACCAATTATCCCGAGGGTTGCACCGTGGGCGACTTCAAATGACACATCATTTAGAGCCAGAAATTCTTCATACTTGGCTCGGCGTCCACGTAACAGCGCCGCCTTAATATATCTATTGCGTTCGTGGTACAGCCTGAAGTTTTTCGACAGCGATTTGACTTCTATGGCGTTGTTCATCATCAATTTGTCGGTTTTCGAAGTTCGTTTTCGGCACGAAGTTTGACAAGTACAGCCAACACCGATGCTGGAAGTTTTTCGGTGTTCCAGTTGGTGATCAAACTGTCTGCATGTTTGTTGTAGTACTCGTCTTCGGCAGTCGGATTGCTCAGGTCGTAATACCAAGGCAAATGTCTGGCGGTATATGGCAGTGCACTGCGCAGTGAATTGGCATTCTTATGCCCACCGCCAGGTCGGTGCATTGCAAAAGTTGTATCAATCGGCGCTGAATAAAACCCGTTTGATAATTTGTATCGCCAAAATTGCGACTCCCAGGTGATTACATCTTGTTTGTGAATGTAATGATCGGGAAGGTCATCAATGCGCAACGAGAAGCCAACTTTGTCAATTTTTGGGTTCATCAAAAAGGCCTCTTCGAAAACTTCAAATACATCATTTGGAGTATTTCTGTCGGGCACAACATCGGGATCAGAAATAATAAAGAAGCGGTCGTGCCCAAGTTCGGGTACGAGCCCACTCAACCATGGTGCGCGGTGGCCAAGGTTGAAATTGTTATAAACAACGTGATGCTTCGTTGTTCTCAAGAATTCAACCAATGGTGGGTAAGTGCTGGCATTATCGCAAAGCCATATTTCATTTTGCCCAGCGAGTTCGAGCCAACCAAGCAACTCTTTTAGGCACGAGAGACGATCACGAACTGTGATTATTACTGGATATTGCTTCACCATGACTTACTTTGATCGTAAAAACTGTGGGACCAAACTCCGGAGTTTTTGTTCGAGGCGGTATGTGCGCGTTGCTTCTAAAAATTTCACCCGTTTTCGGGCCTTGTCGCGTTGCATCAAGATTTTTTCTGCGCGAGCAGTCAAAGCGACCAACTCTGCCTGAATTTGCGCGCGTTGTGCATTGGTGACGGCTAGATCTCGGCTTAGTTGTTCAATTCGATCCGAAAGTGGTTTGCGTTCAAGGACATATTTCGCGACCTTCGCCTCTGTGAACTGACTAAATGCATCGTACTTATTGCGTACTGCATTGACTTCGTTGATCACCTCTGTCAACAGAGTTTCGTAGTCTTGGTTCGCTAGGGTCACAGCACCATTCTACTCAAGTTATTTAATGCAACTATGTCGCAAGAAGTCGCCAACAATCGGGCTGAGATAGATTCTGTGGTAGTGCAATTGCTTCAAACAAACTCTTCGCGTCTAATGCATTGGCTCGAATATACATATGTTGTAATCCTGCTCGGAACTTTAACGCAAGGACCGGTCAACAAGATTTGGGAAGGCAGCGGTCAAGTTGATCCAAGAGCAATTGAGATTACAAAATTTGCAACTTACATACTGATTCAGGCGCCGGCAGTTTTTATGCTCGTGCGTCGCGGAATTTCGAAAAACTTATTAAAGGGGCCGATAGGAGTGCTGCTTTTATTCGTCGGCTGGATGTTGTTCTCAACAATCTGGGCTACATCAAGCAGCAATACTGTTTTTGAGTCGGTGACACTTGTTTTGACATGCTCGGTTGGTTTATACGTTGCCCGAAGTTTCAGATTGATTGAGCAGTTAGGTCTTTTCTTCGTGGCGATGCAACCAGGTTTGATTTTTTCTTGGTACGCAGTGCGTCAAAATTGGTCTGGGTCTGTTCAACCAGAAGACGGAGACTGGGTAGGTATCTACTTCAACCGAAACTCGCTGGCACCACCCGCGGCGTTGGGTTTGTTGGCGGCGTCGGCTTTGTTGTGGATCGTTTTAGTTCGTCGCCCAAAATGGTGGATCGCATTCGCTTTGATTTTGCTTGCAACAACTTTTTTTGACAGTTATCTTTTGGTTCGTAGTGGGTCGTTAACTTCGGTAGGGGCGATAATCGTTTTTGGTCTTGTGTGGTTGTTTTGGACAATAATTCGCTGGTGGCAACGGCGCCAAAACATTTCACCGAGACAGATGCTGCGAGTGGTTTATACAAGCTTTTTATTTGGCACGGTTTTTTTGACATGGCTTGGGTTTCGATTTCAAAGCACGTTGCTAGAGCGACTCGGCAGAGAAATTGATTTCAATGGTCGGGAAGTATTGTGGCGCTTTAGTTGGAGCGGATTCAAAGATCGACCGATAATCGGTTGGGGTTGGATGTCAGCCTGGCGCACCCAAGCATTTTTTAGAGATCGCGAATTCTGGTGGGCACTAACAAATAATTATTGGTCGCACAGTGCAATGATGGATGTTTTGCTAGGTGGCGGAATTATTGGCGCGGCTCTTTTGCTTGTCGCGATTATCTGGAGTGGTGCGCGACAACTTGGGTCTGTCTGTTCAGAAATCTCCGGACAGTGGGCTTTTGCAGCAACTTGGTTTGTAATTGCCGCCTCAACCCAGGAGAGTTTTGTTATTGGCAACCACTTCATGTTGGTGTTGCTAGTTTCATCAATGATCGGATATCAGGCAGATCAAAACGATGATTCGTCGAATAAAACTAGTTCTCCTGCGCAAGTTTGATCATAAGTTCGCGAGAATCAGTTGGGTTTTTCGTCAGACTTGCTTGATTAATCGGTTTGGCTGCTACATGCGAGATTAATGGGTGGCGCGGCCGTTCGTCAGTTTCGCCGTCTGCGAAAAGTTCTTCGTGTACTTTTTCTCCAACACGAAGCCCGACAACTTCAATCTTGATTGGCTTGCCACTATTTTTGACGAGTTGTTCTGCCACATCATAAATATTTACCGGCTTGCCCATATCAAGTACCAAAACCTCACCAGTGCGGCCGATTGCACCTGCTTGCACCACAAGTTGCACAGCCTCAGAAATAGTCATGAAGTAACGGGTCACACCGCGATGCGTTACCGTCACGGGCCCACCTTTGGTAATTTGATCTCGAAACGACATCAGCACACTTCCGCGAGAACCCAAAACATTTCCGAAGCGAACCGAAATATATTTCCCTTGGTCGGTGCGCGAAGCCAAGTCTGCAGTGAGGCGTTCGGCGATTTTTTTTGAAAAACCAAGCACGCTAATCGGGTTGGCGGCTTTGTCGGTAGAAATGTTCACGAACACTTCGACCCCAGTTCGCTGAGCCGCATTGAGGACAGTTGCAGTGCCGAGCACATTTGTTTGATAGGCCTCGTGCGGGTATCGCTCTAACAGCGGAAGGTGCTTTAATGCTGCGGCGTGAAAGACGACTTGTGGTTTGCGGCTGTCAAATACTTCGTTGATAGCCCGTTCGTCGCGAAGATCAGCCAGAACTGTTTGAGGCGTATCAAGCAACGCGCGACCGTATATGGATAGTTGCACTTCGTGAAGTGCGCTTTCATCGCGATCGAGCATAATAATTTCGGAAGGGTTGAATCGAACGAGTTGTCGACAAAGTTCACTACCGATGCTTCCCCCTGCTCCAGTGACGAGCACGCGGCGGTTGACGAGATAATGCGAAATTTCGTCAAGGTTAATTTTTACGCGTCGCCTTCCGAGTAAGTCTTCGTCAGTCAAATCACGAATATCGGCAGCGTCGACTTGGCGGTCGTCAAGGCTTTGCACAACCGGCAGAATCTTGACATTTAGTTTTGAGTCGCGCGCGATTTCTACAATTTCGTTGACTACCGTTGAATCTGCAGATGGAATCGCAATCAAAAGTGTTGACGCACCTGTTCTTTGGGCAACTTTTGCGATTTCATTTCGGCCACCAAGTACCGGCACCCCTGAGATGCGCAAACGATGAGTTTTAGGATTGTCATCTAGAAATCCGACCGGTAAATACTGCGAACTTGGATTACGAAGCATTGTGTTGACTATTTGAATACCACCTTCGCCAGCACCGTAGATAAGTAGTTTCGTTGAGTTTTGAGCAGATGGTCGCCGAAGTTGTTCGCGAATCAGGCGCCACGAGTAACGGCTTGCAGCGGTAAAAAACAGCCCGAGTATTCCTCCGGCGACAATTGCACTGCGTGGAAACGCATCTTCTGATGTGTCAAAAAATCGAATGACCCACAGAATTATCGTCGTGATCAACGCCGACATAATCAAACCCTTGACTTCGTCAAAGCTGCCATAGCGCCATCGTCGTCGATAAATGCCGACGATGTACCCGATTACGGCCTGTACGAGTGAGACGGTTGGCAAGACTCGAATAAGCGAGTCTTTGACAATTTTGCTGATGTCAGGCGCAGCCTGAAGATACGACCGCATAACAAGCGCAATTGTCACCGCTAGCACCCAGGCCAAAATATCCAAAACAAATTGAGTCGTGCTGGTGATTGAGTGAAAACTCCTTGAGTTTCCAAATCTTTCGGCGGTTAGCCGTAATCGGTTTTGAGAAGCCTGATTTTTGTTCATAATTTCTTAACCAACCAGAATTACACCCAAAATAGTGTTGCCTGATTTCTCTAACACTGTCCAGGCATTTTGCAACTCAGAACTCTCACTGCGGTGTTTTTTCACCAACAAAATCATTGGTGAGTCAGATGTAGATGTAAGCGACTTGGCGTCTAGTGAATTAATTTGACCGGCTGAAACTACTTTGCAGGATAAAACCTTTGCTAAAGATTTTGTTGTTCGTTCGCTGTTGACATCTTCACCGATAGATACGAGTCGCAAAACCGTTGCTTTTTTTATCGCGTGTGCATTTTGGATTGCTGCGGCCAGATGCTGCAGAGACATAGTTTGATTCTTCGCAGACAGTTCGCCAAGAAACTGCTTGTAACCAACCAAATTCACCAGTTGTTTTGCCCCTCTTACTTTGCCATCACTAAAAATCAGTTGAAGCAAAATTAAGCAGCCAAGCACGAGACCGATTACTAGACCAAATAAATATGTAGATTTGTTGACCGTAGTTACTTCCGCGCCTCCAGAATACTGACTGATACCAACAAGTTTTACGGTGCCAGTCACAAGCTCAATTGATTTGTTCAGCGCATCGCGCTGTAGAGAAAGTTTTTCGCTCGCAGCCGTTGAGATATTTTTTGGCGTAGAAAGCAAAGAGTCGATCAATTTGATTGAGTTTTGCAGGCCTGCCTTAGTTGCCTCAGCGCGAATAGAAACCAGTTTTGCGACATAGGCATCAATCGCGGCTTCGCAATTAACCGGGTCAGTTTCTACACAAGCAAACGAATATGAAGAACTCCCATAAGAAACAAAAGCGAATTGATTTTTTCCTTGGTCTCCTTGAGACGAAGTGAGAGAGAAGTTTGGCTCAGATCGAGTCACTGTTACATCAACTTCGCCATTAATTTTGCCAAGTATCGCATTTTGCGATTCGTTGTTCAACAGAATGGATAACTGATTTTGCTCACTAGGAAACGGTTTAATTAATGAAGGGTCTAGTCCGACAATTGAGAGCGGCCCGGCTTCGTCGAGTGGTTCGTAGGCCTTAGTTAAAGAAAAATACCGTGGAGAAGTTTGTAGATCAGACTCTTGCAAAAACATTAAAGTCAAGCCCAGCAGCATGGTTAGTGGAACTATCCACCACTTTTGGGCGATTACGCGAAGTATTGCTTCAGAATCAGTGAATCTATTTCGCTTGGTTTCTATTGGAGCCATAAAGATTAAGGCTATCAGTGCAATAGTTTGCGCAAGATCGATTGAAATGTTTGAGATACCGTTGAAGACACGACGGTATTGATAGCAATCATTGAAAGGAGAATCCACGCAATGTCATCTGACTTTGAAAAACTCTTTGGTTATATCAACGTCGTTGACAACTCAAGTAAAGCAAAAAAAGTTGCTGATGAATTGTTGGTGATGTCATGTTGGACAGAAGAGTTCTGCGCGACGATTATCCGCGCGACGCAAGCCATTGACAGTTTTTCTGCAATTGCCGGAGACCCAGTACCCGGAAACGAAATTTCGCTGGCAATGATCAGCCCACGGTTATTTGAAAACGTTCAGAATGATTTTGGTGTTCGACTTTGGCCCCAACTTCAAGAGCACTGGCCGCTCATTGATTATCACGGAATCCAAGATGTTTTTGTAATTAAGTATGAAGTTGGTCAGCAAGAAGAATTGCGGCTGCATCACGATATCGCCCAAGTTTCGGCGAGTATCAAACTTAATAGCGACTACGAAGGTGCCGAACTTGAGTTTCCGCGTCAGAATTTTTCTAATCGTGAAATACCAGTTGGTCACATGCTGGCATGGCCGAGTTTGGTTACTCACCCACATCTCAGTACGCCAATTACTCGGGGCGTCAAGTACAGCGCAACTGTATGGTTTGAGTTGCCGATTATTACTGGCTAGTTGGCTAGCAAGTTCGTCGGCGCACTCGCAACGGACGATTTTCTGCATTCAGACAATGTCCATCGTTTAGATCAAATCGCCAGCCATGCAATGAGCATGTCAATTCTTGACCGTTGATTTCGCCAAAAATTGATAAATCCGCTTCACGATGTGGGCACTTTCGTTGCATCACATAATCACCGAGTTGAATCTCTTCGCTTAAATCAGTATTGATTTTAAGTCTGGATGCGGCCTCGGCCTCGGTTCGTTGAATGCGCTCAATAGAAAGACTTTTGAAAAAGTTGTACAGGTACTCATTGAACTCACCTGATCGCCACGCAGAAAAACGGCATGATAAGAAAAATGAGTTAGACCAGTCGACGGCGCGTTGACCGACGACTGTTTCAAGCAAATCTCGGGGGATCGTGAATTGAAAACCGAATTTTTGGGCATCAAATTTTTCAACCGTGCCAGATTCGAAATTAATTAAAATATCAAGCTCATCAGTTTTAATCAAACAATTTGCGCCTATGCCCTTTCGTAGCGCTGGGGCTAATGTCATTAGTGGCTCAAACCAAACACGCAGTGTTGAAATCAAATCGGTTGGCTCAGTCGCCCAGCGTTGTTTCTCTGCAACGAGCCAAGTCGCCCAGTCGGCTTGGTATTTGCGTAAGTACTCATTCTTATTGTTGAAGATGTTTTCAATGACAATATTATTTGGATGAGTCACGGTAATTGTCTCTGGTGAGATATCGATGATCGTGCCAGGAATCGCCAAAATGTCGTTAGCGCGATTTATTTCGTTGAGTCGTTCAAGAAACTTTCGCTGATCCGGAAATATTGAGATTTCATCTCCAGTTATGACATTCATGTGAAATAAAGACTCGTCAAGAAAACACGGTGGCCCGGCTGATGGCACTACCGCTCTGGCATTAAGAGTCGCAACATATTTGAGCGCACGACTAAATTGACTCTCGACTTTTGCGACAGCAAGTTTGCGTTTTGTTGCATCATTGTCTTCGTATACCATCGGGTACCAAATTGCCCCGCTGAATTGCAACCAATGCAAATCAACCGGACCGTGTTCAAGGAGTGCATTTAAATTTCCCGTGCGACAATCGTTTTGATTTACGAGTCTTGTTTTGCCGTCGCTTACAACCAAAGCCGAGTCGCCTCCTGGTCCATCGGTGATTGATGTCTCAACATGAATTGCAATTTTCGTGCACGAATCTATTGAGATTTCCTGTCCATTTTTCGTTTTCAAGAAATTTTTGAATCCGAGAACCGCTAAACGTCGCTCAAGTTCGTGACTAGGGAAATCCGGCAGCAGCACAACGGCTTCGCGACTCACATGATCTGCGAGAAATGCTTCGTCTAAATGATCGCCATGGATGTGGGATATATATAGGTGTGTTGGCGATTCAATTTCGGCCAGCAAATCTGGCGACAACTGATCATTTCTTGGAAAAACAAACCACGAGCCAAAAAAAGCAGGCACAAACCAGGGGTCGCAAAGAATTCTCGACTCACCAGAGTTGATCAGGATTCCGGCGTGGCCAAGCGAGACTGCTCGCATATTTATTTAGGCAACTGGGGGATCAGTAAATTGCTGACCTGACTTAGCAACGTGCTCTGTCCATTCTTTGCCGTTCCAATAACGCAACTCAAAGCGATTAGAAGGGTCGGCATACCAAGCGGCAGGAACTTCGCTATTGGTGGTGCTTGAACTTATTGTGCTTGCATTTGCATTTTGCGAAACAGTTGAATTAGCACTGGCATTCAGCGATTTACGCAAAAATGCACAATAGCGACCGTCAGTCGTCGGCACGATTGAAACTACTTCCCAGCCTTCGGCTGATTTCTTTGTTAGTTCACCCGCGAGTGCTTCGGGGCTCGAGTTATATGGGTTAAAAGCGGCGTACTCAAACATGAAAACAGGCTAGTGCTGATCACGGCTAACTCAATAAGCAG
>CAMAQQ010000028.1 GCA_945860575.1 Ferrithrix thermotolerans DSM 19514 | reverse complement strand
ACGCGTTCCATCTCTTTTTGGCGTCCAATAACTGGGTCAAGTTTTTTGTCGCGGGCAAGTTGTGTCAAGTTGCGACCAAACTGATCAAGAATCTGGCTGCCACCTTTTTCTTGAGGAGCATCTTTTGTGCCAGGTGCTTCGCCTTCGGCTTTGCCACCAGGGCCCTGATATCCACTAAGTAGTTGAATCACTTGCTGACGGACGCGACCAAGGTCGGCGCCAAGTTTGACGAGAACCTGTGCTGCAACGCCTTCGCCTTCGCGAATTAATCCAAGCAAAATGTGCTCGGTGCCGATGTAGTTGTGACCGAGTTGAAGTGCTTCGCGCAACGACAGTTCAAGAACTTTTTTCGCTCTGGGTGTAAATGGAATATGACCAGACGGTGATGATCCGCCTTGACCGATTATTTCTTCGACCTGTGCGCGAACTGCTTCAAGTGAAATGCCAAGTGCTTCAAGACCTTTGGCTGCGACGCCTTCGCCCTCGTGAATTAATCCAAGCAAAATGTGCTCGGTGCCGATGTATGAGTGGTTGAGCAGGCGGGCTTCTTCTTGGGCGAGAACCACGACCCTGCGTGCCCTATCTGTAAACCGTTCGAACAATTTTGACCGCCTTATGCGACATTGACCTTTTCTAAAGTGTATCGGTGAGAGTGCGAGGGATTACGATGCGCGCTTTTTTCAAAGATTCGCGGGTGTGACACGCGACGCTAAGTTCGCAGTTTCACAAGGCGAGTCTCCTAGCCTGTGGATATGGCCACCGCGTCGCCGCTACTTTCTTTGCCGTTTATGGCGTTGGATCGTGACCGTGTTGATCTTGCGTTACGCAATGCGGTTCAGACAAAAGATGCGCACTTAAATGAACTTGCGTCACATTTAATTATTGCGGGCGGCAAAAGATTGCGACCAGTTTTATCAATCGCAGCGGCTCAAGTCGGAAACGAATCACCAGTTAGCGACGAAGTAATTCAAGGATCAATTGCATGCGAACTCGTTCACTTGGGTTCTCTATATCACGACGATGTAATGGACGAATCTCTGACACGGCGCGGTGTCGACACAGTGAATGCCAGATGGGGAAACTTGCAGGCGATTCTCGCAGGAGATTTCATGTTGGCCAAAGCCTCCGAAGTTTCGGCTGCACTCGGCACCGAAGTTGTAACTTTGCTTGCCCAGACGATCGGCAGACTCTGCGAAGGACAGATCGAGGAACTGCGTCATACTTATGATGTTTCGCGATCGATTCCGTCTTATCTTGTCAGCATCGAAGGAAAAACCGCTTCGCTGTTTGCAACATCGGCGCGAATCGGCGCAATCGTCGCGGGTCACGATCGAAAAATTGTTGAGGCTTTAACTATTTACGGCACCGCAATTGGAATGGTGTTTCAAATCGTTGATGACATCTTGGATGTAATCGCCACAGAT
Source organism: Ferrithrix thermotolerans DSM 19514 (assembly GCA_945860575.1). Classification (GTDB taxonomy): domain Bacteria; phylum Actinomycetota; class Acidimicrobiia; order Acidimicrobiales; family Ilumatobacteraceae; genus BACL27. The sequence continues at coordinate 8,583 of CAMAQQ010000028.1, read as the reverse complement.
GACGAACTTGGCAAACGCGCCGGCCATGACATGGAAGAGGGTGTCTACACATTGCCAGTTTTATTGACGCTGTCGTCAGATTCGACGGACGCAATTGAGTTGAGAGATCTTCTCGGTAAGCCGTTTACAAGCGACGAGCGTGATAAAGCTCTACAAATTGTTCGGTCTAATTCGGGTATTGCGAGTGCGATCGAAACAGCACTTGAATATGTATCGATTGCAGAAACCGAGTGCAACAAATTGCCGCCGTCGAGCGCAACGACTGCGATGCGCTTGGCACCGCGGATACTTTTAGAGTCGGTAATTCGTTAAAAAATCGTTTTGAACGAAGTTTGGGTTCAACGAAGTTCGTGTACTCGCAGAATCAGTTCGCGAGAATCTGGGTCTAACTGACGGCCGGCAATTCTTTCGGTGAGAATGATTGCCTGAGCCGAGTCATCGACCAAGCCCGACCACCTGATGTAACCACCCATTAACCCGTGCAACCGCTCGCTTACTTCTTCAGCGTGAACAATGATTTTTAGACCTCGTTGAATCAGCACCGAAAGTTCGGTATAGAACGCCTTTAACCATGGGTCTAATTCGTCTGGGTTAGCCATTGGTCTGTGCTTATAAGGCATTTGTAGTTCTTCGTAACTGTGCAAATTGTGTGGCGCGACACTTATTGAAATCACAAATCCAAAATCATTTTCACGCAGCCAAATGATCTCTTCTTGCCGACGAACTCTTCGGTGGTTCGTGCCAAACCCACCCGGTCGCTCACAGACCGCAAGTTTGTCCTTGATAATCCAAGTCAGATTACGAGGCATGATGCCCAGGGCCCATTTACCGCGAAGTTTTGGTGGCATCAGTGAACCTTTGTTTCAGATGCGACAATTACGAGAGAAACGACCAACATCAAGCGGTAACTTTACCACAGCAAATTGGGCTGGTGTTTTTGTTTTTATTATTTCGTGAAGATCTGCAATCGCTGCTGACTTCGACGCACCTCGCGATTTGAGCCGATCTCGCAAGCCAAAGTTGCGCCTCGAGCAACTTCTAAAACCCGTTCGACAGTCGCTGCATCTGGCGGATAAATTTCGGTGAGCCATTGCCGAATTGCACGGCGTGCCAAAGCAATCGGAGCGCTCGCAAGAAGTTTCGCGTCAGTCACGTCAATAGTTTTTGCCAAGTCGTCAAGCAGCATCGAATCTTCGCGAAATATATCGGCCTGTCGATCAAGAATCGCCGCGACATCACGCTGCGAGATTGCGTCCATCAACGGGATTAATTCGTGACGAATTCGGTTGCGCTGAAATCTCGGGTCGGTATTTGACGGATCTTCAACGACTTCGATCTCGAGTTTGGCGCACAACTGATGCGTCGAACTTCTGCGGAGCGCCAAGATCGGGTGTCGCTGATTGCGTTGCATTCCGGCTAACCCGGATAACCCAGCGCCACGCAATAAATTAATCAGAACTGTTTCTGCCTGGTCGTCTGCAGTATGACCAGTCATTACATCGTGCGGCATGGCTTCAAACCGACTGGTTCGTGCTCGAGCCTCGAGATTTGGGCCTGGTTCAACTCGTATCGTTTTTGAAATAAAATTCGCGCCAAGATTTTTCGTAAGATTTTCGACCAGTTTGGATTCGTTTTCTGAACCAACTCTCAGTGAGTGGTCTACATGAATTGCAGTCACCTCACATCCTGAGGCAACGGCAAGAATTAGCAATGCCATGCTGTCTGGGCCACCCGAAACCGCACATGAGATTTTCGTACCGGCAGACGGAAAGTCGCACTTGGCAAGCAATTCAATAACTAGAGGATGTTTTTCTAGTTGAACAAGTAGGGCTTTCATCGGCCCAGTTAAGTTATTTTTGTTCTTGTCGTTGTCGACGGTTTGGATACTTCAGCGCCGTTACTTGGCCGATGTAACCAACGACGAGGCTTATAACTGCACCAATGCCGGCGATCAACAGACCCGCCCCTAACCACCAGTGCCAGACAACTGCCGAAATCATTGAACTAATGTTAGCGATTAATCGATTGACAAACTAATCAACTGCCAAGTTCTTTCGTGTGTTCTGGCGCTGCAAGCCGACGCGGCGCCGACTCGATATTTGAAATTTCGGTGAGTTCTGCAGATGTCACACCCACTTCTTTAAATTTGCGAAGTGTGGACAACATTCGACCTTCAATTGAGCCGACCATTTTGTTATATGCACTGATTGCAGTTTCAAGACCGCGCCCAGTTTTTTCGACACTTTCAAGCACCGTGTCAACTCGCTCATAGAGTTCGCGACCGATCGCAGCGATTTTCTCGGCATTTTCGGCGATCTGAAATGCCTGCCATCCTTTGGCAACAGCCAGCAAAAGCGCCAATAAGTTAACCGGCGAAGCGATCAAGACGCGACTACGCATCGCAACTTCGAGCAAACTGCTGTCAGCGCGCAACGCATCAGCCAAAAAAGACTCACCCGGAATAAACATGATCGTGTATTCAGGCGTGCGATCAAACTGTTGAAAATATTTTTTATCAGCCAATACTTTGGCATGACCCGCCAGCGCTTTGGCATGTTCATTGAGCAGTTGTTGGCGCAATGTTGCATCCGAGGTTTCTTGGGCTTTGAGATACGCATCGAGTGGAGTCTTTGAGTCGATCACGACACATCCATTGTTTGGCAATTTAATTACTGCATCTGGTCGCTGGATCTTGTCGTTGCCGGTGACGGTTGTTTGCTCAAGAAAATCGCAATAGGGCAACATGCCGGCTAGTTCAATAACGTTTCGCAATTGTTGTTCGCCCCATGCACCGCGTGCACTGGTTGATTTGAGCGCTGATTGCAGCGCCGAAGTCGTTTGGTTGAGCGTGTCGATCTGTTTGCTGATTGTTTGGGTTACGCCCACGGTGTTCGTGTAGTTCGATTGCAGTGCGGTTACGGCATTGCGAAGTTCGTTCATTTGCGTGGCGACGGGGTCTAGAAGACTTTTTGTTTCAGTTGCCAAAGTTTGTGTGCGCGCCTGGTATGTGCGGTCGATCTGAGAGTTGACGTTTTCAAGTGCTTGTTGCGTGGCTTTGCCGACTTGGGCGTCAACAACTGTTCGCACGGCGTCAACCAACGCAGCCTGATCAAAATTTTGTGGGTTTGTAGGTAGCAAAGTTGATTTATCTGCTTGGCGCATCACCATCACAGCGAGGGCCAAAACAACAATTACTAATAATCCGATAATTAGTTCCATCACCACAGTGTGGCACGGGGGTGTAGTTAGTATGAGCCGTATGTCAAGATCTGAAATTATTGATAGCCCCACAGGTTTTGTTGCCGAGCACATCAAAACTTATGTTGAAAGCAACGGAACCGAAGGTCACATTTGGCGTGGAGTGCCAACACTATTGCTGACAACACTTGGGCGCAGGTCAGGCGTTGGTCGACGAACTGCTTTGATATATGGTCGAGATGGTGACGACTATGTAATCGTCGCATCGAAAGGCGGCAGCCCGACTAATCCTCTTTGGTATGAAAATCTTGTTTTAGCGCCCGAAGTAACCGTGCAAGTTGGTGCAGAAATTTTTACTTGCATCGCTTCAACTTATGCAGAACACGGCACAGCAGGCGAGCATCGGCAAAAAATTTGGGATTCACTTGTCGCGATCTGGCCGGGCTTTGCCGAATATCAAACTAAAACTGATCGTCGAATACCTCTGGTGAGACTGGCTCGCAAAAGTTAACTGACTGTTTTTCCGGCTTTGAAATAGATCGCCAAAACTAAAAGCGGTATGTAAGCAAGTCCAACACCAATGATTGGAAGAATTCGTTGGTCAACCACCAACCAAGCAATTGGTGCGAGCCAAAAAATATTTACCGCGGCGATTGATAGCGAGACTTTCAGGTGTCGGTCAGCGCTGCTTGCCAAGTGTTGAAATGCATGCGATCTATGTGCCGCCGAGATTTGTTGTCTGTCAATTAAGCGGCGAATCAAGGTGACGGTTGCGTCAACTATGAATACCCCGAGCAAGATGATCACTGCCCAAGTGATGAGTGGCTGTGACCGTGCAATGACCAGTGAAATCACACCAATTGTGAAGCCAATGAAACCACTGCCGATATCGCCGAGAAAAATTCTTGCTGGCGGCCAATTGAAATATAAAAAACCGACGACGGCCGCGCACAACAGTGCGGAAACCCGCCACAATTCGGTTTCAGATTTGTTGATCAAAAAAATCGTCAAAATTAAACAACTAGTCAATGCCTCAACTCCGGTGATTGAATCGATCCCATCCATAAAGTTGAAGAGGTTTAGCATCCAGACAAGAAACAGAACCGCAATTATGTTGCCGACTAGTCCGAGGTCAAGAGTTTCGGTAAACAATGGCATTGGTGACAAACCGCCCAAAATATATAGCGCGATTATCGCGGCGACAAAGTGGCCGATCAGTCGCAAACGTGCGGCTGTCACTCGACCCAGGTCATCTAGATAACCAATGATTGCCACCAGCGACCCCGGCAAAACAATCGCGTAAAAAGATTTTGAGGCAAAGTCACCTTGAATCAAAAGTCCGAGCAAGCCAAATACGAACGCGGCAACGACTGCGACGCCACCTCCGCGCGGTGTCGGATTTTGGTGCGAACTTCGCTCGTTAGGGATATCAAATTTGTTGCGTTTGATCGCATTTTTGCGCATCAAGTGAGTTAGTACAAAACTTATTGCGATTGTTGCAGTAACAATAAGAAAAATCATTTGGGTTTCGAGTTAAACCATTTGACTGTTTGTTCAAGTTCTTGTTTGACCGTGAATGGTGGCGACCATTTCAATAACTCACAAGTTCGTGAAATATCCAACTGAAAAGAACCGCATAGTTGTTCGTAGATTCGGGGCTTGCGGATAATTTGGCTGGCAAGCCGTAAAACTGGTCGTGGAAACGAAATCAGACGAGATTTTCTGCCCATTACTTCAGCCAAAATTTGTAGTAACTCAGTTGTCGATAAGTCGTGACTGTCTGAAACATGCAGAATTTGATTCTGCGCATTGCTGTTTGTAATACAGGTTTCAACGAGACTGACGAGGTTTCTGATGCCTACGAAACTTCGCAGATTTTTGGTATTCGCCAGAGGCAGAACTCGTTGGTCATTGACCCACTTCATCATTGACAGAAAATTTGCTTTTACATGTGGCCCATAGACGAGCGGTGGTCTGATAATTGTGTATTTGAGGGTGGTTCTACCGCAGAGATTTTGCAATTCTTGTTCTGCTTCTCCTTTAGAACTTGAGTACGGATCTGTCGCGCAGAGCGGGTCGGTGTTTCTGAACGGTGACTCTTTTTTAGTTGAACCGCCGAGCACTTTCGCCGTACTCATAAAAATAAATTGCTTGCTGTTGCCCAGCGCCAACCGTTGTGAGAGTTGCGAAGTCAGAAGTGAGTTGGTTGAGCGGTATAAGTCGTGTTGAGAATTAGAGCCATCGCTTGTCACATGTGCTCGTGCAGCCAGATGAACCAGCACATCGCAGTCATCAACTGCTTGGTGCCACTGCGAGTTTGCGTCGCTGACTTGTCGCGCGTCGAGAATTTTCACATCGTGAGACTGCTCAAGTTTTGGCACAAGTTGCGTGCCAATGAAGCCAGTTGCGCCAGTTACAAGAATTTTCATATTGTTATAGATGAATCATAAACGCTTTGCTTAATTCTGACGATTCTTTGGTTTACCACCGCACAATTAATTTTCGGCACCCAGTTTTCTTGATTGCAAGATCCCCAAGACCGCGAGAACACCCATTATTGATAGAAAAGGTAGATTCTGGCGAGATGAGTTGAAGTTAGTTTGCGAGACCAGCCCGAGAAAAAATACAAACGAAATGAACACTTCAATTCTCATTGCCGAATACGCGAGTTTATTGTTCAGCAATGTGAATATAAACAAAAATGGAATCATAAAAGTGTCAACGAAAAATAATCTCAGGACGAGCAACTGCGTAACGGTTAGGCTTACGACATCTCTTCCGAAGGTGAGAAATTGCAGTCCTAGAAGATTTGCGAAAAATCTCCACCAGGCTTCTTGTGTAAAAAGACTGGGCGAAACATAGCTATTTTGATATTTAAAGAAACCTCCCAAGGCGAACCCGAAACCCCCTGCCACAAAAGCTGCAACAGTAATTGGAATTAGTGCAATTGGTGTTCGTTTCAAAGGGTGTCGCTTAAGCCACTGACCGACTAGCCATGCAAAAATAAGGGCGACGGTCAAGTGGGGACGAAGTAACGCAGAGGCCCCCAGGGCAACGAACCGCAGTATGGGCACTTGGCCTAAATAAAAATATGAAACGCAAAGAACAATTTGTAAGTCTCGAAGACCAAGCGCTGACAAAAAAATAAAAAGCGGTCCCGAAAACAAAATCGCATGCCATAACTTAATTTGTATCTCTTGACAGCGGATGAAGTCGGAACAAACTTTGTAGGTGAAGAGCAGAGAGAGCGCCTGGAAGAATTTAAAAGCCAACAGGACTTCAAATCCGAATATATTCAAAAGCCAAACCGGGGTCACGACGATATAGCGACCACCGATAATTCTGTCCAGTGAAAGAGAAACTCCTTCATCAACGAAATGACTTAATAACTCGATCTGAGTACCTTGGTCGCTTGAATAAAAAGATGCATGGTCGACACCGTAAATAAAACGGATGACGATTACTGCTAACACCCAAACGGCTGCAAATAATGAAAGGTAGAGGTCATAACGACCGGAGCGTCTGGCAAAGAGCATCAACACGAAACCCAAGAGCACTGCTTGAAAAACAAAAAGGAGCATTATTTATCTGTCTCTTGAACTGGTGATAATAATTTACCGATCCAATCCCATTGCCCGTTTAATTTCTGTTTAAGAGCTGCTCCACTGTCAAGGTTCCAGATATCAATTCTCGGAATCTCAAGTGGTTTGACCCCGACTTGGTAGCAACCCCAACTGCTTGTTGCGGCGTAAAGATATCCGACAGACGCCGCGATTTCTTGGACTTGAGAATTGAATGCACCATGCGGATAACTCATTGTTGTGACAGTTGTTTGGGTTAAGGTCTCAAGCCATTCTTTGCTTGACTTCAATTCTTCGTTGATCTCGGCTGTTGTCAGGCTTGTCAGGTGTTGATGCGAGAAGCCATGCGCACCAATAGTGGCACCAGGTAGTTGGCTCAGTGCGACCAATTCAGTCTCGGATAAATACTTTTCTTGACCAGAGATGACATTTGCTGGTGTAACGAAAACATTAAAAGGAAGATTGTTTTTGCACAGAAGTTGTGCGGCAATAGTCAGGGTGTCTTTGTATCCGTCATCAAAAGTGATCGAGACGCCAGACGAGAATGAATCTTCAAGAGAGACAACTTTGTGTTCGGTTGAGTTGTGGTTTCGTGCCAAATAATCAACATGACATTTAAAGTAGGTTTCAGAAATTGAGTAAATATCTGATTTTTGAATTGCTAAATCTGTGTCATTGACCACCGAGTGATACATCAAAACCCGGCGCAATTTTCGCTTATCGCGTTTTGGGGCAAAATTGGCAGCGCTGACAACTTGAGCCGCTCTATATTTCAAAAGATTCATTTGGCTGTGCGCCCTTCAGATTTTGAGCCGTGGCTATCAGTTGAAATTTTAGATTCTTTATTTCTACGGGTGGTGATTGCCCGCCAAAGTGTAATCAATACACCGAGATAGATTTTTATAAAAAATGGCGAGAGACAAAATGATTTGGTGAACAATCGAATCGCCTGACCTGGTTGATTGGTCATTTGTCTGGCAGCACCATAGTGAGCAATTGCATAACGATTTCGCATGCGAAGCCGATTTATAAAAGTTTGAGGTTGAGCATCAAAATGTGTTCTCAAAACTGTTAGTTCGGCGGCGAAATTTCTCAAGACACTGCTACTGGCGCTTTCGGCGAGACGATGAAATTCACCCAAAACTTCAGGAATAAAAACAGTCCGTGGGTTTTTGGCAGCGAGGCGCATCCAAAGGTCGTAGTCCTCAGTCGTGATGATTTTTGGACTCTCATCAAAGCCTTGAACAGAGTTGAGCAATGACTTGGCGATAAAAGTCGTCGAGGTTGAGATGCAGTTGCCTTTGTATAAAAGACGCTTGTATGTCGCGCTTGAAGCCGGTCCGTACATCACTTGTCGCTGTGTCAGATCGCTATTAATCCATAGTTCGCCATGACAAATAAATTGATAGCCAGCCGAAGCCTGCTCGACGCATTTTTGAAGTTTGTTTGGATACCAAACATCATCTGAATCCAAAAAAGCGATGAAGTCTCCGTGTGCTTCTTTTAAGCCATGATTGCGCGAGGCGGCAATCACACCGTTATTGCTGAAATTAAAAATCTTGATGCGCGGGTCGTCAAAAGAATTTACAACTTCAATTGTGTTATCCGTTGAAAAATTATTAACAACGATGGCTTCCCAGTCTTCAAAAGTCTGGGCTACCACTGAATCAAGCGCTTTTTTCAACAACATTGCGTGATTGTAAGTTGGGATCACCACCGAAACATAAGGCTGGGTGGTCATATTAGTTTTGAAACTTAAACCAATTTTTGCAGCTCTGCAGTAACGAATCTATTTCTTTTTCGA
>CAMAQQ010000027.1 GCA_945860575.1 Ferrithrix thermotolerans DSM 19514 | reverse complement strand
ACATTGGTAGTTGGGGCAATTCTCACCGCCTTACTGTTCCTTCCTTTGCGCACATGGAACAAGCAACGCACCCTTGTGGCACAGCGCTCAGCCCAACTTGCCGCTTTTGAAGACATAAATGCTTCGCTTCAAGAAGAAGTTGACAATCTCAAAACTCCGCAAGGCGCGGCTGAAGCCGTCCGATCGCAACTCGGCTACTTATCGCCAAGTGAAAAACGGGTTCCACTGCTTGACTCGCCCTTGGCGTCTGCCAAGTTGCCAGATCGATGGCCCTACTCGCTAGTAAACAACATTTTAAAAATCAAAGCCGAAGAATCAACGCGTGACAAAAGCGTTGGAATTTTAGACACACTTCAGCCGTAATATAAAGCATCGCATCAACAAATAATTTTGAGGAGTAATCGTGGCTGGAAGCATTCTTGGCAATCGCGTGTTGCGCAAAGAAGACCCAAAATTTTTGACATCGGGTGGCAAATACATCGAAGATATGAACGATGAGCCACTTTTCGCGGGTGCGCTTCATGTCACTTACATCAGATCAACTGTTGCACACGCGAAAATCACAAAAATAGATTTATCTGATTGCAAAACATCACCTGGGGTCGTCGCCGTTTTTACCGCACAAGATCTTGGTCTCGAAGAAGAGCCGTCAAATTTTAATGCTTCTGCCAAGCGTGCTCATCTGGCGATTGGCAAAGTGCGTTGGGTTGGCGAACTAATCGCCGCCGTCATCACCGAGCGCCCCGACCAAGGTGAAGACGCAATCGAACGTGCCGTGATTGATTATGAAACTCTCGAACCGCTAACAGATGTCGAGCAAGCGATGAACAGCAAGACGCTGCTCTACGAAGAATGCGGCACGAACATAGTTATGGGTACCGTCGAAATGGGCATGCCCGACAACACAGGCGACGATTTGTTCAAAGATTGCGAAGTCGTCGTTAGTGGTCGTTTCATGAACCAGCGCGTCGCGCCATGCCCGCTTGAAGCGCGTGGTTCAGCAGCAACCTGGATCGATGGCCGATTGCACCAATGGATCTCAACTCAACATGCCCAAGGCGTGCGCGGTGAAGTTGCCAAAGCCAACAAGATCGACGCCGAGAAAATTCGCATCATTACCCCAGATGTGGGTGGCGGTTTCGGCGCAAAAATTAGTGCCTATTCAGAAGAACTTCTGCTCGGCAATATTTCAAAGCATCTTGGCAAACCAGTGCGTTGGCGTGAAACGCGTAGCGAATCAATGGTCAGCCTCGGGCACGGTCGTGCACAATTGCAATACATCACGATCGGCGGCACAAAAGCAGGTCGTGTGACTGCATATCAGTTGAATGCAATTCAAGACTCTGGTGGTTGGGTTGAAGTTGGCACGGTTCTCGCCCCGTTTATGACTCGCCCGATGTCGCAGGGCGTTTATGACATTGAAAAAATTGAATGCCGAACGACCTCAGTAGTCACCAACACGACACCGATTGTCGCCTACCGTGGCGCTGGTCGACCAGAAGCGACAGCCGCGATCGAACGCGCGATGGATCTCTTTGCCGCTGAGATCGGTAAAGACCCCGCAGAAGTTCGTCGCATGAACCTGATTCCTAAATTTATGCAGACACATAAAACTAAAATCGGTCATACATACGATGTCGGCGACTACGGTGCTGCGCTCGACAAAGCAATGGCTGTTGCGAAATATTCTGAAGCACGTGCTGAACAAGCCGAGCGACGCAAACGCGGCGACAAAGTGCAACTCGGCATTGGCGTAAGCGTCTATGTCGAGATCACAGGTGGCGTCGACCCAATGCAAGAGCACGCCAAAATAAATGTTTTACCAAACGGACGAGCAGTCGTCTACACCGGCACATCACCACACGGTCAAGGTCATGTCACTTCGTGGGCGATGATCGCCAGCAGCGAAACTGGTATCGACATCGCTGATATCGACGTGGTCTGGGGTGACACCGATCTTGTTCCAAATGGTGGCGGCACGATGGGTTCGCGTTCGCTACAACAAGGTGGCGTAGCGGTGCAAAAAGTTTCGATCGAATTGGTTGACCAAGCACGAAAACTTGCGGCTCAATTGCTAGAAGCAAACGAAAGTGACATCGTGCTCGACAAGTCAACTGGCGCATTTCATGTTGCTGGCACTCCGTCAATTTCTAAGTCTTGGTCTGACGTGGCGAAAACTGCCGACGCAAAATCGGGCATGATTCACGACGGTATCTTCGTCGCAAATTCAGCGACCTTTCCGTTTGGCGCGCATATCGCCATTGTCGAAGTCGACACCGAAACGGGTCAAGTGAAACACCGTCGTCACATCGCCTGCGACGACGCCGGCAAAGTAGTTAATCCGTTGATACTTGACGGTCAGATTCATGGTGGCATCGCCCAAGGTACAGCCCAAGCATTGCTTGAAGAGTTTCGTTACGACAGCGACGGCAACCCGTTGACAACTAATTTTGCCGACTACACGTTTATTTCGGCGGTCGAACTGCCGAGCATCGAAGTCATCCACATGGAGACACCGACATTTGTTAATCCGCTCGGCGTAAAAGGCATTGGTGAATCAGGCACGATCGGCTCGACACCGGCAGTGCAATCGGCGGTGATTGATGCGGTGATGCATTTGGGCGTTCGTCACATCGACATGCCAACAACCCCAGAGCGAGTTTGGTCGGCCATCGCGAACGCCTCGGCGTGAGCCTCGCAATCTAAAGCCAGCGTCTCTGCTTAATTTTTTTGCACCGTAACTGAGTAATCTGTGGCCGTGAGCAACTCGCCGATTATTGCCGAAAATTTGGTGCGTCACTTCGGTGATGTACATGCAGTCAAGGGCATAGATCTCGAAGTTAAAGCAGGCGAAGTTTTTGGTTTTCTCGGCCCAAATGGTGCGGGCAAAAGCACCGCCGTGCGAATGCTCACGACCTTGCTTCGACCAACTTCAGGCTCGGCACGCGTTGCTGGTTATGACGTAGTTGCACAAGCCGATCAAGTGCGTCGCAATATCGGAGTGGCGCTGCAAGACGCGGCGATTGATCCTCTAATGACGGGCACAGAACTTCTCGCTTTGCAAGCAGTGCTCTATGGCATTCCTGCGTCGGCATTGAAGAAAAGATCTGACGAATTGCTTGAGCGAGTTGGTCTAACCGCCGCGGCTTCGCGTCGCGTATCAACTTATTCGGGCGGCATGCGCCGTCGACTCGACTTAGCACTGTCTTTGATTCACCAGCCGACAGTTTTATTTTTGGATGAACCAACGACTGGATTAGACCCGATGAGCCGACTTACGCTTTGGGAAGAAGTGCGCCGCCTCAATCGCGAAGGCACGACCGTGATGTTGACGACACAATATCTTGAAGAAGCCGATCAACTTGCCGACCGAATTGCGATTATTGATCACGGCAAAATTGTGCGAGAAGGCAGACCTGCCGAGTTGAAAGCAAGCGTCGGCGCACCGACTCTAATTATTAATACCAACATTGATCAAGCCGAAAAAGCCAAGGCGGTGCTCGCCACTTTTGGCGACTTGCGACCTGGTGCAGAAGGTGCGCTTGGTGTCGGTCTGCGCGGCGGCGCATCTCAAGTAACTGAAGTCGTACGCAAACTTGACGAAGCGGGCGTGCATGTTCAACATCTTGAAATAAACGAACCAAGCCTCGACGATGTTTTCGCCGAAGCAACTGGTTATCGACTTGAAGGTGCAGACAATGCACCACCTGCCGGCGACAACGGCGACGAAGAGCCGAAAAAGAAAAAACGCCGAGGACGAAAGTGACCAGTGCCGCCACGCTCGTCAACGATGTTTCGGTTCAGCGTTCAACATCTGCGGCAATTCGCCAGACTCTGGCCCTAGCCAAACGCTCGACGCTCGAACTTTTTCGTCAGCCGGCACTGGTCGTGCCGAGCATTGTGTTTCCGTTGTTTTTTTCATTTTTGGGCAACTCGTCATTTGGTAAAACAACTTCGTTGCCCGGGTTTCCAAAAGTCAATTCGTATTTGCAGTTTCAACTCGCTGGCACCATCACCCAGGGTGTGTTGTTCGGCTCTGTAACTGGCGCTGCCGCACTCGCAACAGACATCGAAAATGGCTTCTTTGATCGTCTATTGGCATCGCCAACTTCGCGGCTTTCAATTTTGTTTGGCCGACTTGCTGGCAGCGTTTTATTTGGCGCTCTCGAAACCGCCATTTTTGTTTTGGTGTTGTTGCCGTTTGGCGCCGACGTCTCGGCAGGTGTGCCGGGCATAATCGCGATGATCATCAGCGGTGCATTGATCGCTCTTGCAGTAGGTGCACTGATGGCGTCAGTGGCACTCAAGACTGGTTCGTCTGAAGCCGTGCAGGGCACGTTTCCGTTGCTGTTTATCTTGTTGTTTTTTTCGAGTGCGTTCTTTCCGCGCGAAACAATGGTTGGAACCTATAAAACTATTGCCGGATTAAACCCAATCTCACATTTGGTTGAAGGTCTTCGTGCGCTATCTCTTGAAGGCTTCAGCATCTCGGCAACAGCGCGAGCAATCTTGGTGCCGATGGCTATCGCAGTTGTTGCTTTGTATATCGCTAGCAGACAACTGAATGCACGACTGAGAGCGAACTAGCGATGAGCACTAACGCAAAAACAATTTTGTCGACACGAGATATGCATTCGACAACGATGCGCAGTTCATGGCAACTTGTCAAGCGCGGGTTAATCAACACGCGGCGATTACCTTCTGCATTTATTCCAACACTCGCCATGCCGATCTTCAACATGCTCTCTTTTTCTGGCACTTTTTTTGCACTTACAAAACTGCCAGGGTTTCCAACAGATCGCTCAGTCAATTGGTTCATGCCGCTCGGTTTGGCGATGGGTGCAGCGTTCAGTGGTGTCGGGCTCGGGTTCTCGCTCATCCGCGATCTTGAAAACGGTTTCTACGATCGCTTGCGCATGTCGCCGACATCGCGATCATCGCTAATCGTCGGACCAATTCTCGCCACATGGATTCGCGTCACGCTCGTGACACTATTCGTTTTCGGCGCGGGCACACTTCTTGGCGCACGACCAACGGCTGGTGTGATGAGTTATGTCTGTTCATGGATTGCAGCAATCGGCATTTCTACGATTGGCGCCGGCTGGGGTCTTGGGCTCGCCTACAGATTTCAAGATATGCGCGGAGCGGCGATTATGCAGATGTCAATTTTCTTGACGATGTTTTTGTCGACCGCACAAGTGCCGCTTTATGTAATGACAGGGTGGTTGCACACGGTTGCGCGCATCAACCCAATCACAAATATTTTTCGCCTGTCACGATCGGGCTGGGTCAATGCCGATGACCCTGGATATATGAGTTGGTCAAATATTTACGGAGGGCTTATTGCGATAGTTGCACTAAGTGCCTTGACATTGATTTTCGCCCTGCGCAGCCTGCAGAAGATGGACAAATAGAGCCATATAAATAGCGCAATTTAATTAGCTCAATTAGACGCAAAAACCCCGATTTGTGCGTTTGTACTCTGCGGGGGCATGATTGCCTGCAGGGGTAAGTGTTCGGCAATGACGCCGAACTAAATATGGGGGGACTGAAGATGAAAGTTTCAATCACGGTCAACGGCAAAACGCATGATGGCGATGTTGAGCCAAGAACTTTGCTGGTTCATTACATTCGTGAAGCAGTTGGGCTCACGGGCACAAATGTTGGTTGCGACACTTCAAGTTGCGGTGCATGCACGATTCACATGAACGGTGAAGCAGTAAAAAGTTGCACAATTTTGGCAGTGCAGGCTGACGGCGCAAGCGTCACAACTATCGAGGGTTTGGCAAAAGACGGAGTGATGCATCCGATGCAAACTGCGTTCATGGAGAACCACGGTTTGCAATGCGGCTACTGCACACCAGGCATGGTGATGGCAGCAATCGGCTTGCTAAATGAGAACCCGAAGCCGACAGAAGAAGAAGTTCGTCTCGGGCTTGAAGGCAACTTGTGTCGTTGCACTGGCTACCACAACATCGTCAAATCTGTGCTCGCCGCCGCGAGTGCAAAGTAAAGGGGCGCGTCATGACTATCACCGAAAACAAACCATCCAAGATTATCGGCACCCGATTGTTGCGTCGTGAAGACCCACCACTCTTGACGGGCGAAGCAAAGTTCACCAACGATTTAAATATTCCAGGTGCGCTGCACTTGTCAGTTTTGCGCTCGCCTTTCGCCCACGCAAAAATTAAGTCGATTGATGTTTCGGCTGCGCTGAAAATTGCCGGCGTCATTGCCGTCTATACAGGCAAAGATTTGCAATCAGCATGGGCAGCGCCGATGCCGTGCGCTTGGCCAGTAACCACAGACATGAAGAATCCACCGCACTATCCATTGGCAAGCGACAAAGTCAACTATGTCGGCGACGGCGTAGCCGCAGTGCTGGCAACGAACGAAACTGCTTCGCGCGACGCGCTCGATGCAATTGACGTTGAATACGAGCCGCTCAAAGCAGTAGTCGATCTCGAAGATGCACTCAGCGACAAGAACGTTATTCACAAAGATCTTGGCACCAACAAGAGTTACACCTGGCCGCTATTGGTTGAAGAGACACCTGGTTGCGTTGAAGAAGCGTTCAAGAAAGCCAAATACAAAGTCAAAGAACGTTATGTGCAACAAAGGTTGATTCCGATGGCGATGGAACCGCGCGCAATTGCGGCAGTGCCACAGCCTTTTGGTGGCGACATCACGCTCTACTCGTCGACTCAGATACCTCACATTTTGAAGGTGATGACTGCGCTGACTCTCGGCATACCCGAACAACAAGTTCGTGTTGTTGCGCCAAGCGTCGGTGGTGGTTTTGGTTCGAAACTAGATGTTTACGCCGAAGAACTGTTGTGCATGGCACTCGCCCGCAAGCACAACACACCAGTTCGTTGGGTAGAAGAGCGTACTGAAAATACGCAGGCAACGATTCAAGGTCGCGGACAAATTCAACATGTCGAATTGGCTGCCGACGAAAAAGGCAAGATCACCGCGGTTCGCGTGCGAATTATCGGTGACATGGGTGCATATTTGCAACTCGTCACACCAGGCGTGCCAATTCTTGGCGCGTTTTTGTATGCAGGCGTCTACGACATTCCGAAGGCGTACGACTTCAGTTGCACTTCAGTGTTCACAAACTTGACCCCGACAGATGCATATCGTGGCGCTGGTCGACCAGAGGCGACTTACGCAATCGAAATGGCGATTGAAGCACTGGCTCGTGAAATGAAAATTGACTCCTTCGAATTGCGCAAGCGCAACTACATCAAAAAAGAGCAGTTTCCGTATACGGCTTTCAGTGGTCTGACGTACGACTCGGGTGATCACCTGCTGGCAGCCGAAAAAGCCGCGAAGATGACCGACCTCGCTGGTGTGCGTGCACAACAGAAAAAACAAAACGTGCCTGGCGCGACGAAACTACTCGGCGTGGGTATGAGTTCATATTTCGAGATGTGCGGTCTCGCACCCTCGCGTGTGTTGGCATCGCTCAACTACTCAGCGGGTGGTTGGGAAGCCGCAACAGTACGCGTGTTGCCGACCAACAAAGTTCAGGTCATCACCGGCACTTCGCCACACGGTCAAGGACACGAGACTTCGTGGGCGATGATCGCCTCAGAAAAACTCGGTGTCGCACCCGAAGATGTCGATGTCTTGCACAGTGACACGGCGATCTCGGCGCTGGGTCTTGATACTTATGGTTCGAGAAGTCTGCCCGTTGGCGGCGTCGCGATTGCGCTCGCTTGTGACAAGGTGATTGAAAAAGCAAAATTGATTGCAGCCCACCAACTTGAATGTGCTGTCGAAGATTTGCAGTTCGTGAATAGCACTTTCAGTGTCAAGGGCTCGCCCGATCGTGCTCTGCCGCTTGCGGCAATCGCGTTTGGTGCGTTCACCGCACACAACCTGCCAGATGGTTGCGAACCCAATCTTGAAGCGCAAGTTTCATATGACCCGCCGAACTTTTCGTGGCCATTCGGCACACACATGTGCGTCGTCGAAGTCGACACAGAAACAGGCGCGGTGAAAATTTTGAAATACATCGCGGTAGATGACTGCGGCAATCAAATCAATCCGCTGATTGTTGAAGGTCAAGTTCACGGTGGCGTGGTGCAAGGCATCGCCCAGGCGTTGTTTGAAGAAGCCGTTTACGACAGCGATGGCAACTTGAAGTCGTCGAACCTCGCCGAGTATCTCGTGCCAGCAGCAAGCGATGTGCCGTCGATTACAACTGGTCACACGGTTACACCGTCGCCAACGAACCAACTCGGAGTTAAAGGCATCGGAGAAGCAGGCACGATCGGTGCGGCACCAACGGTGATGACAGCGATCATCGATGCGCTCTCGGGTCTTGGCGTGACTTCGATGGCGATGCCGGCGTCACCACAAACAGTATGGAAAACAATTCAAGAAGCAACTCGTGGAGGTAAGAAATGATTCCTGCAGCATTCGACTACAAGCGGGCATCGTCTGCCGCCGAAGCGATATCGCTAGTTAGCCAATACGGCAGTGACGCAAAGTTTCTTGCAGGCGGTCACAGTTTGTTGCCGCTGATGAAATTGCGACTCGCACAGCCGGCGATGTTGATCGACATCGGTCGCGTCAAAGATTTGTCATACATCAAAGATGCGGGTGACCACATTGCGATTGGTGCACTGACACGCCACATGGATGTTGAGACTTCAAAAGTTCTGCACGAGCACGCGCCGTTGCTTGCTCATGCGGCTGGTCATGTTGGCGATTCGCAAGTTCGCCACCGTGGCACGATTGGTGGTTCAATCGCTCACGCTGACCCAGCCAGCGACTTGCCAGCGACAACTCTTGCCCTTGGCGCTACCTATATCGTGCAAGGGCCACGCGGTCAGCGTGAAATCGCCGCCGCAAAGTTTTACAAGGGCTTTCTTGAAAGCGACTTGGCGGCCGACGAAATGTTGATCGAAATTCGCGTGCCAAAAATGCAAGGTGCCGGTTGGAGTTTTCAGAAGTTCAACCGTCGCGCCCAAGACTGGGCAATTGTTGGTGTGGCTGCATGGCGACGCAAAGGCGAAGCAGGTGTGGCACTCGTAAATATGGGCTCGACACCAATCCTTGCCACTAGCGTGGCGACGGCAATCGCCAAAGGCGCTTCAATTAACGATGCCGCTGCAATGGCGTCTAACGAAGCCGAGCCGCAGAGCGATCTCAACGCATCAATCGAGTATCGCAAACACTTGGCTTCTGTTCTTGTCCGCCGCGCACTCGAGGCCGCCACAAAATAAAACAAGGCGTCGCTGCGTAACAACGCAGACTTGCGACGCAATGCCGCGATGTGATTTAAATATTTATTTGAGCGGCTGAGCGTGTCGCGATGTATGGCTTGAAATATTTAGCGCGAATCTCATTATGTAACGGATTCTCGTCATAGGCGCGCCAGCCTGCAACATCGTCAAAAGTTGCCACGATCAAATAGTTAGCGTTAGTCGGTGCTGAAACACCCAAATCAGGCCCGCAGTGATAACTGCGCACTGAAGGTATTTTTGCAGCCATGTCTTGTAAAACTTTGTCGATCACCTCGTGATAGTTCGCAGGCACTTGATCGTTCCATGTGATTGCCACGACATGTTGCAACATCAGATCAAACCCGAATATTGGCCGCCGTCAACTTGAAGATTCGCACCAGTAATAAACTTCGCCGACTCACTGCACAGAAATGCGACAACATCACCAAAATCTTTTGGGTCACCGACAACCCCAGCCGGAATATCTAGCGCCTTAGCATCAGGCACTGCGCCATATAACTGTGTGATTCGGTCTGTGGCGTGGGTACCAGGTTGCACAGTATTGACGGTCACACCATCGGCCGCGACCTCACGAGCAACAGTCTTTAGAAAACCAGTCAAACCTGCACGCATCGTGTTTGAGAGAATTAAATTAGCGATTGGTTGGCGCACTGCAATAGAAGTAATCGCCACAACCCGCCCCCACTTGCGCGATTGCATCTCAGGCACGACAAGTTTCGTCATCGCGATCATTGACATCAAACCGTTTTGCACGGCGGTTTCATAATTCTCAACACTTGTGCTGGCAAAGTTTCCTGCTGGTGGCCC
>CAMAQQ010000026.1 GCA_945860575.1 Ferrithrix thermotolerans DSM 19514 | reverse complement strand
AAAAATTTTGAACTTTCGAGTGGTCTTTTTTTATCGTCGTCGTGGGGCAGGTTATCAAGCGCATTTTCTCACGCTCGGACCTCGGCAATTAAATTTTGCGAGCAAAGATTTAGAGGTAGGATTGTTGGCTACGGGACATCGGATGGTGCCACGATTTTTATTTATCAACTCGGTATAGGCGAATACCTAAAGGCCTTGATTGATGATGATCCATACCGCCAAAATCTTGAAAGCCCAGGTTTTGGAATTCCGACTGTCTCTCGTGAAGAAATATTTACAAACCCATTAAAGGCTAAAACTTGTCTAATTTTTGCCCCGCAGTATGTCAAACAGATCATTGACAAAAATAAAGCGGCCAGAGACTTCGGTATCACCTTCGCTA
The DNA here is from genome assembly GCA_945860575.1 of Ferrithrix thermotolerans DSM 19514. Lineage (GTDB taxonomy): Bacteria > Actinomycetota > Acidimicrobiia > Acidimicrobiales > Ilumatobacteraceae > BACL27. The sequence continues at coordinate 9,818 of CAMAQQ010000026.1, read as the reverse complement.
AAGTTTGGCCGCTAGTTGAAGTATTCTCAGACAGCGGTTGGCTCGGAAACAAGTATTAATTTGATTTGGATAATGATGCTGGGTCAAGACTAGATAAACCACCATCCACTTCTAAGATTTGTCCGTTCATATAGCCACTTTGTTTGCTAATTAGAAAGAGTGCTACGCTTGCAATTTCTTCAACAATTCCCATTCGAGACAACGGAATCAATTTGTTAGCGCGGTCAACAATCTGGGGATTTTTTGCGTAAAACTCGGCAGCTCTTTGCTTAAAAATAAATGAGCCTGGGCTTAGACCGTTTACTCGTATATTTTGCGAAGCGAACCGCACCGAGCCAAATCGTACAAGTTGTGAAAGAGCAGCCTTAGACGCGTGGTATTGGAAATTTTGATCAGCGAGCACAAGATGGGCACCTGGTGAAGTGATCAACACAACGGCGCATTCTTTACCTCGGTCTTGCGCTGCTAGTGCTTCTAGTATTTCGTAAGGTGTGTAAACCTCAACCGAATATTGCTTTAATGGCGCCGATACATCGCTTCGGTATCTGTGGGCGAATGCGACAGCATCAAGCCCACCAACCTGAGAGTCTATTTTTAGGGCGAGTTCAATTGATTTAGTGGAATCTTCTAAATTGCATTCGTGAACTTCGCTGCAACCATTTTCCTTTGCGAGTGCGACAATTGCTTCATCACGAACTCTGGTAACCAAATGTACTTTGTGGCCCGTACCAACAAGTTGTTTACAAATCTCAAGAGCAATTGGTGATCGCCCACCGTAAACGAGAGCGCTCATGTCAATGACTAAAGTCAACTATTTCAGCGACCGGTAGCGGCTGGATGACTGATCCTAGGTAATTGAGTTTTCTCAGGCGACTCTTTATCAAGCGATCGTGTTGCCAAGCCATAATGATCACGGTATCAAATTTGTCGTCTACGATTTTTTGTGGGCCTATTACTGTTAGCCCACTACCTGGGGCGAACTTTCCTTGGCGACGTGGATTGTCATCTGTTAGAACCTTAATTCGGTCAACTAAATCAAATTGGTAAATTAACGTCGTAACACTATGACTGACTCCATAGCCCACAATTCTGTCAGCTTTTACTTGATCTAAAAACTTATGCGTCTCACGTTGTGCTTGTTTAATGCGATTATTGATGTCTGCAAACCAACTGCTGCGACGAATACCGACCCACTCTTCAAATTGTGTAAGTCGACCGACGTCCCCACTTATTGATGTACGAGAATTCTTGGTTCGAAAAATCGCTTGCAACGAACCGCCTTTCAGTCCAACTCTGAAAATATTTACGAGATCAAGTCCAAACCTTTCACCAAGATTAACAAAATCTTGGCACGAAAAATAAGACACATGCTCGTGATAAATGAAATCAATCATGTTGACTCTGAACTGATCAGGGTGGTATCCCGAAAGAATTGCAATAGTCGTATTGTCGTCAGATAAATCTTGAAGACCTTCAAAAAAATTAGCCAAGTCTGGAACATTGGCCGTTACAAAATTTGCCGTGATTAAACTCGGAGCACCGAATTCATTGCGAATTTCAGACGCGCTTTTTTTGGAGAAGTATCCGTTATTGGTCTTGATGCCACGAATCGTCGCTTCTTCTGCATGTCGGGGTGAAGGTTCTATGCCCAGCACCTTGGCGCCTAAATTTTTGAAATGCTGCAACCATGTGCCATCGTTAGAGCCAATGTCTAATACATAATTCGTATTTGATTTCGAGCAGTCTCGCCAAAGTTGCTCGGCAAGTCCCTGCATTGAATCTGATAATCCAGGACTATCAGATGTCTCAAAAAAGTAATCACCATAACTTTCTTCGGGAGCAACTACTAAAGGCAAAAATGTATGTCCGCAATTGTTGCAAAGCGCCAAGTCAAGTGCGTATTTCGGCAACGATGATGCTTTTTCAAACGAGTCAGAAAGGCGATCGCCGAGCGGTGTTACCGCGAGAGGCAAGACGATCTCCCATGAATTGCTTGAGCAGATCGGGCACGCCCGAGTGAACGAAGAATTCTTGGTCATGGTGAGACAACTTTAGTTACTGGGTCGCTGCCTGCGGCGCCATTGACCCAGCCGCCGATGATGGCGCTAAATAATCCTGCGGGGCCACCTGCGTGCACAAGCAATAATCCGCCTGGTCGAAACTTTGGCAGAGTCGCATCTTTGAACACTTCTTGCACACCCTCGGCCATGCCGCCCGCGCCGCGCACGATCTCGCTACCTCGCATCTGTAAACGGTCGTGGATTTCTTGCAACACTCGCTCGCGACCCCAGTTGGCTTGGGCAAAAACGCGGGCATGTTCAGGGCCAAGAACTAACACCGCATCAAATGCGAACGGCAATTTCGGGTGATGAACCGTGCACAAACACATAGCCAAACTTTGCGCGAGTTGTTCTGGCTCGCGCGCAAGTTGATCCACAACGCATCGCGGACCTTCGCCAGTGAAAACAGTGACGGTGTTTTGTGTTGCATCAAACCCACGAGAAACAGCGAGTGAAGTAAACGGTGAGCCGAGGTCGTCTTCGGCGAAACAGAAACTTAATTTGCCGGGGTGACCATGTGTGGCGCGATCAACTTCACCAGGTCGTCCGCCACCAACATTGCGGATAATTAATTGCACCGCACGGCCGATTGTTAGATTTGCACGATTTCCCTGACCGAGAACATTTACGCCAGAGTTCATGCCGATTGCGCGAGTGCCGGGCCCGTTGCAGATAATTACTGGTGCAACTGGCATCGTTGTCGCGAGTACTCCGTGGATGTTGTACTCATCAGTGCAAATCGCTTCGACTGCGGCGATCACCCACGGCAAATACTCTGGTAAGCAACCAGCCATCACTGCGTTGATTGCGATTTTTTCAATAGTTAGTTCAACAAGATCTGGGGGCGCAAGTGCGACGACTTCTTGTGGATCGCGAATAGTACCACTTAACATGCGCATCACGCGCTCGGGTGTTGGCGGCACGACAGGTAATCCGTCGGTGAAGCCGCGACTGAACATTGCTTCGAATTCGTCTTCTGCTTCGGCGATGTCAAGCCGTCGCGAATGCAAGATTTCACCGCCGAATCGCACTCGAAGTTTGTCGACGACGTCGGGGTCGACGCTCATTGAGCCGCAACCTGGTCGAAACTCTGGCAATTCTGCACCAAGATCGGCGATGCCAGTGAGTTCGCGCCACTCACTGCGTAGCCATCCGAAAGTGCGTTTAGTCTCGACACCGTTCGCACGAAAAATTAGTGTCGGTACGGTGTCAATGTCAGCGTGCCAACTCGCGGCCAAATCTAGATCGCTGACAGCAGCGACACCTTCAGGAAATTTTGGATCATCTTGTGTGTAAACCGTGAGTGATGGCAGTTCGCGCGCGAGACGTGCGATGACAGGCACGACCATGACACATGTTGCGCATTCACGCTTGACAATTAGTGTCCATCCGTCACGTAACGGATTTTTCGTAACTGTCATTAACTGACTTGCCCTAACTTGCTAGAAATTCACAAATTAGTTTGTTCACTTTTTCAGGTTGTTCAAGTTGCAAGAAATGTCCGGCTGCTGCAATTAGTTCAAACTTAATATTGGCTGGAGCCATGGACTTCGCAGATTCAAAAACATCGGTGCCGATGCATCCACAATCTGTGCCGTGCAGATAAAGCAGAGGTTGCGTCGGCACGCTGGCTGCCATTTGTGTCTGCAAATCTTGAAGTACCGGGTCGCGATAGCCGTCGCCAAGAGCCGCGCGATAATACCCAAGTGCTGCTTGCAGATTTTTTGGGTCGGCTAACGACCTGCGCACGAATTCAAGATCGACACTGGCGTCATATCCTGGCGACCAATCGCGCCACAACATATCAATGAACGCAAAGTTATTTGCGCCAACGACGAGATCGGAAAGTCCATGTTGAAAGAAAAACATATACCAACTGCGTTTAACCTGTTCGAGATTTTGCACGAAGGCCAAACCCAGTGCCGCAGTTGGTGGCACCGCCATTCCAACTACTTTGCGCCACCGTGATGGCGCGTCAAGTGCAGCACCGTAAACAGAAGGTGCGCCCCAGTCGTGGCCGATAATCACAGACTCACTATCGCCACCGAGTTTTTCGTGCAACGCATTTGCATCGCGGGCCAACATTGCAGTTTGATAACAGCCATCTGTCGGCACAGCGCTTGGCGCATATCCACGCATGAATGGTGCAACGGCTCGGTAACCAGCGGCGGCAAGTTGAGGCATCAGGTGACGCCATGTTTGTGCCGTGTCAGGAAAGCCGTGTAGCAACAACGCCAATTTGCCCGTGCCACACTCGAGATAAGAGAAATCTGTGCCATTGGCCGACACGCACTCCATCTTGATGTTCGCATCAGCCACGTTTAAAAGATACTTGACTGGGACTAACGTCACGCCATCGGTAGTTCGCAAACAGCCTTGATTATGAATAATCTTTCAAGGTGGGGGAAAACGAAGTAACCGTAAGGTTCCACGGCGTGCGCGGTTCAACTGCATGTCATGGTCAATCAACTCAGCGCTACGGCGGAAACACATCGTGTGTCTCAGTTGATATTGGTAGCGAGTCACCAATAATTTTTGACCTCGGTACAGGTTTGCGATACCTGAGTTGTAGCGAAGATGACTCAGCCGCACCACAACCATTTGTTGGAGCCTGTTTGCTGACGCATCTGCATTGGGATCACCTGCAAGGTTTGCCATTTTTTAAATCACTCTTGCATCCTGACACCGTGATTGATATTTATGGACCACGACAGCCAGACGGCGCTTCGCTTTGCGATGCGTTCATTACAAAAATTTGTCCACCGACTTTCCCGATTTGTATCAACGAATTTGCGGCAACAGTAAATTTTCATGAGATCGGTGATGATGATTTTGCGATCGGTGAAACAAAAGTTATGAGTCGCTTTGTGCCGCATACGGGGCCGACACTCGGGTTTCGTGTTGCGGTAAACAACACGACAGTGACATACTTATCTGACCATCAACAGCCAGTCGGAGACTTTGCTTTAACGACAGGTGCCAGGCAATTATGTCAGGACACAGATTTGTTGATTCATGATTCGCAATATACGCCAGCCGAATTTGCAACAAAATCCAATTGGGGACACTCGACACTTGAGTTCGCGATGTGGGTTGCTGAAACTACATCGGCCAAGCGTTTGGCATTGTTTCACCATGACCCTGCGCGTACTGACGACGCACTCGATGTCATTGCTGGTCGGCTGGTCGGCATCGCACAAAATCGGGGTTTTCAGGTGTTCGCAGCGGCTGATGAAATGTCGGTCAAGGTTTCTGCCGTAGTCTCGTAATCGATGACCTCAGCATTTGATACCAAAGAATTTCGGAGTGTGTTGGGCAATCTGCCGACAGGGGTCGTCATTGTTTCTGGCGTCGATGTTTCGGGCGAGCCACAAGGAGTGACAATCGGTTCATTCGTTTCAATTTCGCTTGACCCACCTTTGGTTGGTTTTTTTCAAGGAGTAAATTCAAAGACCTGGCCTGCAATAGCAGCATCCGGCAGTTTTTGTGCCAATGTGCTGGCGCAAGATCAAAGCGAGTTGTGTTGGCGGTTCGCAAAAGAAGCCGAAGGCAGATTTGACGGAGTGCAATGGACACCAGCAACTAGTGGGTCTCCAAAAATTGCTGGTTCGCTCGCATTCATTGACTGCAAAATTGAGTCGAGTTCGCAAGTTGGTGACCACCTATTTGTTGTCGGTCGGGTGCAAAATCTTGAAGCGCTAGCAGTTGCCAAAAGTGCGATGGTATTTTTCAAAGGAGCAGTGACAGGAACCTCGCAATCCTCGTGAGTTTTATTTTCGCCGTTGTCGTAGCGGCAGTGTTCGTGTATGCAGGTGTTGCAAAGTTTGTGACTTTCAACAATTGGACATTTCAAGCTCGTGCACTCGGCGCCCCAGACCCTGCTGTCGTGCTGGTGCCAGTTGCTGAAGTCACGCTTGGTGTGATGCTGGTTGGCGGTTGGTGGCTAACTCAAACGGTAATTGCTGGCATTTTATTGCTGGGTGCGTTCACCGTGTTGTTGTTGGTGCGCTTGCGCGACTCAGAGCGACAGCCGTGTTCGTGTTTTGGCGCGAAATCACAACGCCCAATTAGTTGGTTAGATGTCTTACGCAACATGGTTTTGATTTCGTTGCTACTCGTTGCTGCATTCACTCAGTAGCGTTACCCCGATGCGAGTTTGGATTGACCAAGACCTGTGCACGGGAGACGGACTTTGCGAAGATCATTGTGCCGATGCGTTCAAGTTGCTTGAAGACGGCATTGCATATGTCGCCGAGTTGGGTGTGCCATTAAATGATCCAGGTGGCGCGGGGAGCCTTGCTCATGTCGCGCCGCGCGATCGGCAAAGTGTTTTGCGCGCAGCAGAGGTTTGCCCTGGTGAATGCATTTTTATTGACATCGCAGATGAGATGAACGAATCGAATAGTGGTAAATAGCGAGTTGAAACTGTGCATTGTGCGCAAAGTGCACACTGTGTAAATAGATACGCTGATTAGGTGAACTGGCGCATCGCGGCAAATGGTGTCGCGCTTGTGGTTGCGATTTCAACTGCGAGTGTTACTGGCGCTTCTGGTTCTAGTCTTCATCCAACACAAGGTTCGCAGCGCAAATTTGCAGCAGAAGATGCGAAATCTGTGCTGTCAGTTATCAAAGTTGAAAACGAATATAAAACTGGCTACAAGCGCAGTCTGTTTATCCACTGGGCAGACCTTGATGGCAACGGGTGCGATACCCGAGAAGAAGTTTTAAAGCGCGACAGCATTTCAAAACCGCAAGTTGACCCGTATCGCTGTTATGTCGTGGCAGGCGATTGGGCTTCGCCATATGACGGCAAAAATCTGAGTGATCGTGGCGATGTTGATATTGATCATGTCGTTGCCTTGAAAGAAGCATGGGATTCTGGCGCGTGGGCGTGGAGCGAATCGCAACGCAAGGCTTATGCCAATGACATGACAGATCGTCGCACGCTGATCGCAGTGACTGATCGCGTGAACATGTCGAAGAGCGATAAAGATCCTTCAAATTGGATGCCACCTCTGCGAAGTTATTGGTGTACTTATCTCGGTGATTGGATTTCGGTGAAGGCTCGTTGGGGTTTGTCAATGGATCAAAGCGAATTTGGTCGGATTAGTAATTTGCTGAGCAGTGATTGCGGGTCGCTGACGATCGCGAGTTGGAGTGCCGCACCAGTAGTTGTTGCTGTGCCGATTACTGTGCCGGCTATTACTACAACTACGAGCACAGTCACAACATCAAGCACTGCGACGACGAGCACGGTCACGACCAGCACAGTCGCAACATCGAGCACGGTTTCGACCAGCACAGTCGGAACATCAAGCACGACTAGTTCAACTTCTAGTTCGGTTCCTGCGTCGACCGAAGCCAAAGACATTAGCCCTGGGTCTTATTGCGCTCCAGTTGATGGGCGCGGTACATACAAGACTTTGGTTTATATCTGCTCAAAAACAAATGCCGAGGGCACACCATATTCTGGCAATCGAGCCCGATGGCGTAAATTAGCCAACTAGAATAATCCCATGTCTAAGAAAACTAAAAAGAAAAAAGCTCGTATGCGTCGTTCAAAAGCCAATCATGGCAAGCGCCCAAACATGGGTCGGGGCTAGTCAACAGGGTTAATTTGTAGGGCTAGTTAGCAGGGTTAATTGGCAGGCTTAAAAATTCTGCCAAAAACTAGTCGTCTTCAAAACCGCGTTCTAAGAATTGTTTGCCTGTTTCGCAACTATCTTTTAGTGGACACCAACGGCACTGTGCACCAGGGTTCAATTTCGGTTCACGATTTTCGCTAGTTAATTCGTAAATCATCTTTGCACCGTCGGCGACACGTCGCACGGCAGATTGCAAAACACCTTCACTGACTTCTTCGACATCGGCCCGCGCAGACTCGAGCGAATAAGTTGCCAGTCGTCGTGGTGGCTGACCCGAGCGCAACGACTCAACTAGTGCATAGAACCGAAGATCTTCTCGATGATTTGAATAGATTCGTCCGCTCTTTAGGTCGATGATTACTTTGCTTCCAGCGCCACCGAGAGTCAGGTCTACTCGTGTTGATAAAAAAATTCGACCATCAAACATTCCAACTCGTGCCGAACTTTCTGTAACTGGTCGCCATGACGCCTTGAGCGGCGGGAAACTTTCTTCAAACTTCGTGTACAGATCGACTGCATAACTTCGGAGTTGCGCTCGTTCGCCTGGTGATAATTGAGCGATAAATTGACTCGGGCCGCGACTCTCTTCGTCTGCTAAACGGGCGAGCGCTTCGTCGACGAGATCTGCAGGCTCAACTGGTCCACGCCAATTAATTGAAAGTTCTACCGCTTTGTGCATCACCGTGCCACGCAGGTTGCTGATTGTCCATTCGAAAGAATTTAGTGATGCCATAAAATGTGCTTCGCAACCGTGCACACCGTTCAAACTGCCCTTACTAATAAATAGTGGTTGATCGGGGGATAATTTTGCAGCCAGCGGTGCCAAAGCAGTTTCAAGTTGTTCGCGCGCAGCCGACACAACAGTGGGTGGAAGCGGCACCCAGCCAGCAGGTTTACCGAGAACTTCGACGACGCTTTGTTGCATCGGGTTCAGTTCTTTGTTTGACATGGCTTAATCACGTTACAGATTGGGTGTTTGAAGATAATTTTGCGCGAGATAACCGTGCGATACCCGTTTGCCATAATCTGCGTCATGACGAGCACAACCAATCACGATTCAAGGCTCGTTGCAACGCGTGGCACTGCGCTCGTACCCGTTCGCTACGCCCAATTTGCTGGTGCTGCGAGAATTATTGCGAGTCAAGCCCATCGTTACGGTTTGTATCCACCTGGGTTTCGTAGCCCACCGCGAATTGTTGGCGTTGATCGAAGCCTGCGTCGGTTCAACAACCGAGTTGTGGTTTCTGTGTTGTTGCGTGGTCGGCCATTTGTGGCTGTGCTCGCCGACATGATCGAAGGGGTTGTCGTGGCAAATGAGTTGACGAGTCGAAACGCCGAAAATGCCAGAACCTTTTTATGGAGCAGTGTCGAATCGTTATTAATTAGCGATGAGGCTCAAACGCGCGTAGCCTGAGGGGGTTGCCCAGGTGGCGGAATGGTAGACGCGGGGGGCTTAAACCCCCCTGGTGCGAAAGCGCTGTATCGGTTCGAGTCCGATCCCGGGCACACTAATTATCTAGCGAGATTCAAGTGGTCTGGCATGGCACTATAGATAGGTGAGTTTGCCGAACGGAACACCAACACCAAAAGAGTTGCGTGCCAATCTCGATGCGCGCACCGCCCAGATGCTTGAGCATGTCAAGCAGTTTGTGAACATTGAGTCCCCTTCGAACGAGCCCGAACTTTTACAAACTAGCGCCGAGTTTTTGGCCAAGGTGATGACCGAACTGCTGGGCAAAGCCCCGGAAATTATTGCGAGCGACAGAGGCCCGCATGTGCATTGGAAGGGCAGCGACGACACGAAGGTTTTACTGGTTGGTCATCACGACACTGTTTTTCAAAAAGGCACCGTGGCCAAGCGCGGGTTCAGTGTCGACGGCGACATTGCTCGCGGCCCTGGCATTTTCGATATGAAGGCGGGCATCATTCAACTAATTTATGGATTGAGTGAAATTCGCGAGTCTTATCATGCAGAGATTTTGATTACAGCGGATGAAGAAATTGGTTCGTATGCCTCGCGCGCACTAATCGAAGCGCGTGCCAAAGCAACGGGAAACGTGCTGGTGTTTGAACCAAGCGGCAACGGCGACGCGCTCAAGATTGCTCGCAAAGG
>CAMAQQ010000025.1 GCA_945860575.1 Ferrithrix thermotolerans DSM 19514 | reverse complement strand
CGACTCGCGTGGTCGAGATGAAAAATACTCATCACTTTGTTGTTCTGAGACTCGTTGTACGGTTCCACGAACTCGAACTTGTCGATGTAAATCAAGCCACGCGAAAACTGCGCTGGCCACCGGATTTGTGATTAGTTGCAAACTTTTTGCGCTGTCGTAATTGGTGTAGAACACAAAGCCATTTTTGTCGACACCACGTGCCAGCACCACGCGCGAATCTGGCGACAAGTTTTTATCAACGGTCGACACTGTCATGGCATTGGGTTCGGCAACTCCCGCACTTGACGCTTCTTCGTACCAGATATTCCATTGCACAATCGGGTCACCATCTAAATCGGTGCGTTCTAAACCTGCGGTTTCGTATTGAACGCGCCGATCACGCACACTCATGGTTTGGTATGTGAACTCGTTGAAATCACTTTGGCTCCTCGCATATAGGGTTGCAAAACTTCGGGTATCGCCACTGAACCATCAGCCTGTCGGAAGTTTTCAAGAATCGCCGCCCACACTCGGGGTACTGCCAATGCCGAAGCATTTAGCGTGTGTACGATTTCGCTGCCTTTTGCGCCGGCATGTTTGCAACGAATGTCAGCACGTCGCGCTTGATAATCACTGAACCAACTGATTGAACTTACTTCTAGCCATTGATCACAACCAGGTGCATAAACCTCGATATCAAAGCTTCGGTGGTGTGATTGACCGAGATCACCTGTACAAATTTCGAGCACTCGATATGGCAAACCAAGGGCAGCAATTGTCGCTTCGACGCGAACCGTCAATTCTTCAAGCATCTCGGGTGCTTGCTGCGCCGTGGTCACAGCCAAGATTTCTACTTTGTCAAACTCATGTGTGCGTAACATTCCGCGTGTGTCACGACCAGCCGAACCAGCCTCGCGTCGAAAACACGAGGTATGCGCCATGTAGCGAAGCGGCAAATCTTGAACGTTAAGTGTCTCAGATGCATGCAAACTCGTTAGTGGCACTTCTGCAGTCGGTATACACCACAAGTCATCGCGCTCAATTGCAAATGCATCGTCGGCAAACTTTGGCAACTGACCTGTTGCCGTGAGAGTGCTAGTTAAAACCAAACTGGGAGGACGAATTTCTTCGAACGCATCAGCATTGCGGTCGAGTGCAAGTTGGCATAGTGCTCGAGCCATCGTTGCGCCAAGACCGCGTTGCATCGTGAACATCGAGCCACTAATTTTTGTGGCCCGCTCATTGTCAAGGATGCCCAAAGCCACACCTGTCTCCCAATGCGGTACACGCTGATGTTGAGCAAATTGTGCCGGCATCTGCAACGGCCCTTTGACAACTTTGTTATCTTTATCGCTGGTACCATCACTCACTTCTGGGTGCGGAAGATTTGGAATCATCAACAAAACTTCGCGAAGCGAAGAACTAACTTCGTCATATTCGCTCGCCAATTTCTTTTCTGTTTCACCAAGTGCACGACTCTGGGTCATTAACGCATCAGCACCAGACTCGTCTTTGTTACGACGCATCGTCGCAACATCTTTAGAAATACTATTAATTTGCGCTCGGTTCGCATCTCGCTCGTTGGTGATATCGCGCAACCTTGCATCTAGTTGTTGAGCCTGCTCAAGATCGTGCATTAATGCTGGTTTGACACGCCGAGCCATCGCCGCTTTAACAAACTCGGGCTCTGAACGAAGTAGTCGGACATCAATCACAGAATGATATTAGCCCCTATATGTCGGCGAAGTCCTGTGAATTGCGTACTGTGATGGTGATGAATATTTCAAGTCAGTCGCACGAAGTCGCAATTAGTGTGCGCGATCTCGTCGTTGATTACAAACAATTGCGTGCTGTCAACAAAATTTCATTCAACGCCAAAGTCGGCGAAGTAACAGTTGTAATTGGACCCAATGGTGCCGGCAAAACAAGCACGATGGAAGTCTGCAGTGGGGTTCGCACGGCCACGAGTGGCGAAGTCAGCGTGCTCGGGCTTGATCCTAAAAAAGATCGAATCAAAATTAATTCACAAATTGGTGTGATGTTGCAAGACGGTGGGGTCTACCCGAGTTCGCGGGTGTTTGAAGTCGCCCAGCACTATTGCAACCTCTATGGCAACCGCACGACTGCCGACGAACTTATCGACATGGTCGATCTAGGTCGGCAAAAGAAGACTTCGTGGCGCAAACTTTCAGGTGGCGAAAAACAACGATTGTCGCTGGTGCTTGCACTTGCGGCCAAGCCACGAGTTGCTTTTTTGGATGAACCGACTTCGGGCGTCGACATTTTCGGTCGAGACTTGATTCGGGGCATTGTGCGACGACTCGCCGACGATGGTTGTGCAGTAATCATGGCGACACACGAACTCGACGAAGCGCAACGAGTCGCCGACCATGTGTTGATGTTTCAAGATGGCAATTTACTGGCTAATGCGCCACTAACTCAACTACGTGCTTCGGCTGGCAATAATCAAACTCTTGAGGACATCTTTCGAAGTCTGGCCAGCAACTCTTCTAAATCGCGAGAAGTTCAATGAGAATTTTCTACTCACAACTGCGCCAGGAACTAACCGTGATGGCGCGCAACGGCGAACAGTTATTATTGCTTGTTGTAATACCAGTAATGCTCTTGGTATTTTTCTCGCAAACAGATTTGTTGCCAACTACAAGCGAAAACAAAATCGATTTTCTAATGCCGGGCATTCTAAGTTTGGCTGTGATGTCGACGGCGATGGTCAGTCTGGGTATCGCCACAGGTTTCGAGCGTAGTTACGGTGTGCTGAAACGACTCGGCACGACACCGCTCGGCACTCGACGATTGGTGTTGGCCAAAGTCTCGGCCATTTGTGTTATTGAAGTCGCCCAACTTGTGTTGTTGATTATTGTCGGTCTGTTATTGGGTTGGAACCCAAGTCAAGTCAATTTGGCACAAGTTTTAGTGGTGTTGCTGATCGGCACAAGTTGTTTTGCGGGCATCGGTTTGTCGCTTGCTGGTCGGCTTCGCGCCGAGATCAACCTGGCGGCGCAAAATGGTTTATATCTCGTGCTGTTGTTGCTGGGTGGCATATTGGTTTCAAACGACGAACTACCAAACAGTCTCGGCAATGTCGCGCAATTCTTGCCAAGTTCGTTGCTCAGCAGTTTGTTGCGTAATTCGTTGAACAGCACCGAACTGGTGATCACCGATTTCGTTGCTTTATGTAGTTGGGCGTCAACAGCTTGCGTTCTAGCCGTGGTCAGTTTTAAATGGTCTGACTAACTTTTAACGTTTGGCTCTTTTGCTGGCGCAACGCGACCAAATGCATCGGTGACATCTTGATATGTCAAAACACCATCAGTTGATGGACTGTTTCGGTAAGACTGATCTGCGGCGAAACCACTACTGAAGCGCTTGAAGAATAAAAACACGACAATCGACCACAAAAATACCGCTCCACCAGTTTTCATAATTGCGCCAGCGATTTGCTGGTCAGTTGTTACCGAAAGCCCCCACACCCGAACTGCAATGTCATAGTGCTTGTAAACGGCACCTTCGGCAAAGGTCAACCAGGCCGCTGGCACAGTTGGTATGACCGACATCAAAAAAAGGTAGATCATTTTTCCGCCAGACTTTAACTGTCGCTGCGTGTCTGGTCCACAAATTGGCAGCCAAACAAGTAGCGCCGTGGTGACAAGCAAAACGTGCAACGAATAATGTAACAGTCCGTTGTTCACACTCTGATTGACCAATGCCGGAATGTGAGTAATCATCACCACAACATTGAACGCCACGCCAGCGATAACCGGTTTTGCAAGCCAGTTGATCACAGTTCGTGTTCTACCTGTGCCAAACACGGCGTCGAACATCCATTTTGGTATTGCCAACAGAACCAGAGGCGGCATGAAATATGACAGCATCATATGTTGAAGCATGTGCATTGAATACAAATATTCTTCCGCAAGGTCGTGCACCGGCCAGTCAGAGGCGATCCATAACAACAAAATCCCGGCGACAAATGCGTTGCGTTGCTTGGCTGTGATCACTGGGCCTGATTTGACCACAACTGGTCCGATTACGCGCACGGCATATACATAAGCGCCGAGTAGGAATGCCAACAAAAGCCAGACTTCAGGGTGCGCCTGAAACCTCCATGGGCTTACAAGATCAACACTTGCGGTGATCACAAAAATAATTCAACTAGTTATTGAATGAAAAACTTGAACGTCGCAAGAAACGCGGCGTATACACCGACAGCCAACACAAGTCCGGCGTAAAACAAGAAACTGAACATCTTGTTGTCAAATTTCAAGTGCATGAAATAACTGACGACCATCACGAATTTAATCACCATCATGATCAACAGCGCCGGTAAGAACAGCACCCCGAAATCGACGTAATAAGTTGAAACTTCGAGCCCGGTAATGGCGGCCAAAATAATTGCGATGCGAATGTAGCCCGCATCACTCATGCCATGCTGTTTTTCGTGCGTTGTATCTGCCGTATTTGTAGTCATGATCAAACCGGAATCAGATAGACGAGTGTGAAGATGATGATCCAAACGATGTCAACGAAGTGCCAGTAAAGGCCAATCATCTCGACGACTTCTGCTTTCTTGCCTGGTACAGAACTGCGCTTCAAGATGCCGACCAGCGACATCAACATGATGATGCCCACCGTTACGTGCACTCCGTGAAAACCAGTCAAGGTATAGAAACTCGAACCGAACAAACTTGTCGAAAAGCCAAGGCCTTCTTTATAGAAAGCAGTGAACTCATAAACTTGTCCGCCCACAAATGTTGCACCGAGCAAGGCCGTAACCGTAAGCCACAAATTGATTTTTCGATCATCATCTTTGTGCGCCGCGCTAACTGCCAGCACCATCGTCAACGAACTCATCAACAAAACGAAACTGCTTACTGATGTAAACGGAATGTCGAAAATCTGCGATGGTCGTGGACCACCAGTAACGCGGCCGCGATACAACATGTAGGTAGAAATCAAACCACCGAACAACAAACATTCTGAACCCAAGAAGGCCCACATGCCGAGTTTGACATTTGAGATGCCAGTGCTGCTGGCGTGGCCGTGTATTACATCAGTCATGATTTGCCGTCACTTTGTCTAACCCCGAGCCCGGTGAGTTGTTCTCAAAATCAGAATCTGGAGCGGTGCTTGACTCGAGGGCCCAACCATAAGCCGCAAACAAAACAATTACGCCACCGATCACTGAAATCAAGTGTGAATAAATCAATCCAAATGTGATCACTGGCAGGCCAAATGCCAGCACGATTGGCCAATACGACGGTGAAGGCATGTGAATGTGCTTTTCGGCGTTGCGCTCTTGTTCGGCCATAATTTCTTCGGCTGTTCGAACCTGCGTCATTATGTGAGTCGTGGCATCTTCTTCGTATTTTTGATGGAAGAAATCGTCTAGGTGATGCACAGTTGGAATGACATCAAAGTTATGTTCTTTTGGTGGATTTGTCGTCATCCATTCGAGGCTGCGGGCATTCCATGGGTCAAGTGGCGCCTTTTGCGGATTGCGAGCCGTGATCACGACATTGATCAAGAACAACAAAATGCCAACCGCCAAAATAAACGAGCCGATTGATGCGACCAAGTTCCAGAAAGCGAAGTTGAAGAAACCCTCACCTGCTCGTGCTTCTGTCCATTGATACATGCGACGGGGTTGACCTTGAAGTCCAAGGATGTGCATTGGACCGAAGGTTAGGTTCAGACCGATAACCATTAGCCAAAAGTTCCATGAGCCAAGTTTTTCGTTGAGCATTTTTCCAAAAACTTTTGGCCACCAATAATAAAACCCGGAGAAGATGCCTAACACGGCACCGCCGAACAACACATAGTGGAAGTGGGCAACGATGTAATAGGTATCTGTCTGTTGCGTATCAGATGGCGCGACTGCGTGAGTCACGCCCGACAAACCGCCGACGGTGAACAACACAATCAAACCGATAGCGAATTTCATCGCCGTGGTGAACCACAACTTGCCACCCCACATGGTGAGTGTCCAGTTGATGATTTTTACGCCAGTTGGCACAGCAATCGCCATCGTTGTCAACGAGAACACGGCCACAGAGACTGGCCCGAGACCCGAAGCGAACATGTGGTGAGCCCAAACGCCCCAGCCGACAAAACCAATTGCCGCACCAGAGAACACCACGAACGGATAACCAAACAGGGGCTTGCGCGAAAACACTGGCAAAACTTCAGACACGATGCCGAACGATGGCAAAATCAAAATATAGACCTCGGGGTGCCCGAAAATCCAAAATAAGTGCTGCCACAACAGTGGGTCGGCACCAGCGGCCACATCAAAAAATTGAGCACCAAAGTTTCGCTGAAATGAAAGCAAGAACAACGCAACGGTGATTACCGGTACTGCGAACAACAACAAGAACTGCACGACTGTGATCATCCATGTGAAGATCGGCATCCTCATCAACGACATGCCGGGGGCGCGCATGTTAAGAACCGTAATGATCAAGTTGATCGCGCCTGTTAGCGATGCGATGCCGGTGATCTGCAGACCAAGTGCCCAAAAGTCGACACCGTTTGTCGGTGAGAAAACAGGACCAGAATTGGGGGCATACATAAACCAGCCACCGTCGGCTGCCCCTCCCAAGAACCACGCCATATTCAGAAAGATGCCACCAAACAAAAACGCCCAGAAACCAAACGCATTAAGACGCGGGAAAGCCACATCGCGTGCGCCGATTTGTAATGGCACGAAATAGTTGGCGAAACCTGCTGCCATTGGCATGACGAACAAGAACACCATCGTTGTTGCGTGCATCGTGAACATTTGGTTATAGAGGTCGGCATTCAACACTTTGCCGTTTGGTGCGGCGAGTTGCAATCTGATTAATAGTGCTTCGACACCACCGACAATAAAAAAGAACATCGCAGTAGCGCCGTACATGATGCCGAGTTTTTTGTGATCAACAGTGAACACCCACGAGCGCCAGCCAGTTGCTGACACTGGCCGCTTGAGGACACCGTAAGTCGTGGTCGGGGTGACAATTGCTGGCAGTGTTGGTGCTGGGCGTTCAATGATGGCCATGGTTGTGCTCTGTTTCTAGGGTTACTTTAGGGTTATGAGATAGGCGACAAGTTTTGTAATGTCATCTTCGCTTAATGCCAAATAAGGCATGCCGCGATATTTGCCGTTACTGACCGCGAGGTCGGCTGGGTTGGCGTACATCGGCTTTACTTCTGGTGCGTTGCGCAACCAGGCACGAAGATCTTTTTGATTAAGACATTCTTCTGTTACACCGGCCAAATATTTTGCTCCAACAACCTCGCTTGGTGCATTCCAAACTTCGTCGCGGCACTGCTTCGACAACAAATCAAACATTGCGCCAGCAAAAGTATTGCGCGACATTAGATGCGACAAGTTTGGTGCGGCGCCCGACCAGACATTTTCGTCTGGTGCAGCGATTGCTGGTGTGCCATCGGCGCGCATCAGACCGTTAACTTGGTGACAACGCACGCATTGGTTTAGAAACACTTCTTCGCCCTGCTGGGCAAGAGTTTCTTTGGCTGGTGCAACATACGGCGCTTGTTGATTGGCGACCCATTTGGCGAAATCTTCCTTGCTCAACGCCACTGCTTCCATGCGCATGTTGGCGTGCGATAAACCGCAAAACTCGGTGCATTGACCGGCATAAATGCCTGGTTTGTCGGCTTCAAGACGCAATGTATGAACTCGACCAGGCACTGCGTCGCGCTTGCCGTTTAATGCAGGAATCCAATACGAGTGAATGACGTCGCGACTTGTTTCACGCAACAGAACTTTCGTGCCTACAGGCATCACTAGTTGGCCTGAGGTGATTATCGGCTGGGTAATGCCAAATTCGTTTTGCGCCGGGTAGTCGTACTCCCACCACCATTGTTGACCAGTGACGTTGATGATCATCTGAGTGTCATCGGTTTTTGCGAGTTTAAAAATTGCACCAAAAGTGAATACAGAAACAACCGCAAGAATTAATGCCGGAATAACCGTCAAAGTTATTTCAAGGGCTGGTTTGCCGTGAATTTGTTCTGGTATCGGTTGCCCGCGGTCGCGATATTTGATCATCGTATAAATCACCGCGACTGCGACGATTAAACCGATGATGCCAGCAAC
Organism: Ferrithrix thermotolerans DSM 19514; assembly: GCA_945860575.1. GTDB lineage: Bacteria > Actinomycetota > Acidimicrobiia > Acidimicrobiales > Ilumatobacteraceae > BACL27. Next base: position 2,137 of record CAMAQQ010000025.1, on the reverse strand, counting down.
TGCAAAAACAGGTTGCTGCAAATCGTCAATAAGTTTTGAGTTTGGCCCTTTGGGTTGCCAAGTGTCTTGCGGTGCGTTCGTCGCACAACCAGCAACGACGACAGAGACGCCTGCAACAACAACTAACGGTTTAAAAACTTTTCGCAGCACAACTCGCACGCTAGCGATAGTTGCACGAAGCCAATTGTCGAACTGCCTGCGACTCACGGCACAACCAACTCAATCTTTTTGTCTTCGGCGCCCGCGATATATAGATAGTAAGCGTTTTTAGCACTTGACGGCTTGGAGATTTTCAATGTCAGACTTTGCTCGGCACCCGGGGCAACTAGTTGGGTGCAAGTTTCATTTTTGTGCGTCTCGCCATCAGTTGATTCGTCGGCAACCTTGTCGCCAAGATGAGCGACCAATCGAAACTCACCCTCTGTGGCGTTGCGGAAAACAATGTTGGTTGGGATTGATCGACCAATAGTCAGGGTCTTTTGTGGCTTCACTAGGCCTTGAATATTCGCGATGAGTTCACCATCTTGATAAACGACAATTGCCGAAACCGAACTGCGCAATGACAACGTGCCTTCGGCAAGTTTGTCAAAATATTTCGACGCTTCAGGGCCACATTCGGCGTGAGTGAAGTGCCCCTCGGCGGCAGCTTCGACAAGTTCTTCGCGCTCACCCGAAACTGCGCTAGCCACGCCGCCAGCAACTATGCCCAATGCGCCAAGCACGCAAATTGCGACACCGATCGAACGCTTCATGTTTGGTTTGATCGCGAATAAAACTCCGCCGACCAACACAAGCGCACCAAAAATGATGAACAGCGATGCTCCAGTTGTTTTGTTAACCGTGAGCATTATGCGAGAAAACGAATAAATAACAACACCCAGACCAAGAGCGGCGAGTATCGGAAACTCAATTGGGTTTAGCAATCGCTTGCGGGCTAGAGCATTGTAATTTGTGTCTTTTGATGCTCGTTCACTCCATGATTGCACCATCCATTCGACAAGTGCACCCAGCAACACTATTAATCCCGCGAAGAAAACTATTGATGAGGTCACAAGACCGAGAGCAAGCAACACCACGCCAACGCCCGAAACCAGTGGCCAAATACTTTGAGTTGCTAATTCGCCTGACGAATCAGGAGTTGATGTAGTTGTTTGTCCGTCATGAGTGGCAGTGGCGATGCCGGCCAAAAGTGCCGTCACAGTAATCAACATGCTGATCGCGACACCGGCAATGGCAAGCTGATCTAAAACAAAGAGCGACATGATCAATGCTGCGATCGAAACCACCGTCACACCCAAGAAGTATTTAAAACCAGTCGAAAACATCATCCCTACTTTTGCACGTACACAACGAACCACAACGTTGCAAAGATCACAGCGAGTGAATACCAATAAACCCCGTGAGCGATCACCAAATCGTGGTCGCTAAGACGACTAGCGAGAGATCTGAACATAGTCATCAGAGTGAAACCCAGACCGATAATCAATAGCACCGTCATCGTGCCCGTTACTGCATAAAACATCATTGTGTAACTGCTGTCGCGAACGCCAATGTCCATTTGCATATAAACCGCAATTTGCGCGTTGATCAGAGCGATCTCTGTGAGCAATGCAACTCCAAGTGCAAGAGTTGTGTGCTTTGAGTCTGCACGGCGCGCAGAATAAATCGCCCACTGCACCATGATGCAAGTGATTGCAATTGTCATCATCATCGTGTTTGTTGCAACCTCTGGAATCTTGATTTTTTCTGGTAGCCAATCTCGCAACATCTTGCTGCCATCAGAAGACTCACGCAATGGTGCATTGGCCCTGAATTGCAACCAAATCGCAAGCATTGAACCAATCAACATTGCGCTTGCTGCCGACATTAAACCGCTAAGGACTAAAGCCTGACGACGCATAACAATTTTTGGTCCTGAGTTGAGTGCTGGTGCGCTAGTGCTCATGGTTTAGTGCTCACGAGTTTGCCCGAACCATTTCAAAGATTTCTTCGTCGTTGATATCTCCAGAGCGCGAAGACTTGACAACCAGACCGACGAAAGCCACTATGAAAAGCAGAAATATGGTTTGGCCAAGTGTTGCCACAGAGTTCCAAATTTGACTGTTGTCGCCCAAGTCGCCCGACATGCGGGCTGCAG
>CAMAQQ010000024.1 GCA_945860575.1 Ferrithrix thermotolerans DSM 19514 | reverse complement strand
GGCGCAATCGCAGTCGCGTTCGGTGTTGCTCGTGTTCCTGAAACTTGGGTCATTGATCCAAACGGATTGGTGAGACTCAGGGTCACAGGCGAGTTGAGTTCGGGTTTGCTTGAAGCGCAATTAGATAGATTGCGCGAAGAGTTCACATCGTGAAAACAAAAAAATCTGTTTGGCTGGCAATGTTGTTGATGGTGTGCCTGCTCTTGGCGTTCGGTGCAACGCGCTCTGGTGGCCCGCTTACCCAGCAAGATCGAATTGATTTAGTAACTTCGCGTTTGGCGTGCCCTACTTGTTCGGGCGAGAGCGTTTTTGTATCGCAAGCATCCGCGGCTCAGGCAATTCGCACCGAGGTCGCGCGACAGGTTGGTGCGGGCATTCGCACCGACGATGAAATCATTAGTTACATCGAGCAGCGTTTCGGCAGTCAAGTTTTATTGGTACCGCGCTCATCGGGTATTGATTCATTGGTTTGGTCACTGCCAGTAGCGGTTTTAATAATCGCCTTGGCATTATTGGTCAACGCATTTGCGCGTTGGGGTCGTCACAAGCCTGGTTTTCCGAGCGCCGCTGACGAGACGTTGGTAAAAAATGCTCTCGCCGAAACTGCACAAGACAGCAACGAAAGTTAATTTTCGTGGATAAGTCTGACGAAAACATCGAGAGTCTCGTTATTCAGCGAAATTTTTTATTGCAGTCGTTGCGCGATCTAGACGACGAGTTCAAGGCTGGTGATTTAGATCTTGATGATTACAACTCTCTTCGTTCAGATTATGTCGCCCGCACGGCGCAAGTCATCAAAGAAATTGAGCCACCAGGACCGACTAGCTCAACAAGATCAACGGGTGAAACTGTTCAGACAGCCAGCAGATTTCGCCAAACAATGATCACACTGTTGGTGATTTTGATTGTCGCCACTGGCGCAGGTTGGTTGGTTGCGCAACAATCAGGTCAGCGACTGTCAGGTCAGTCACTAACTGGCGGTATCGAAGACTCAACCGCATCATTGTTGTCTCGGGCTAGAGCCACAAACTTTGTTGATCCACAGGCGGCAATTGAGTTGTATTCTCAGGTGCTGGGACTAGACCCAGACAATGTCGAGGCACTTACATATCGCGCTTGGTTGTTGGCACTGATCGCGCGCGGTGCTGGCAGCGAAATTAAACAACTCGCATTTTTGTCGGCGTCAAGTGATCTTGAGCGGGCGATAAAACTTGATGCCAGTTATCCCGATGCTCATTGCTTTCTTGGCATTATTCGGTTTCGTCTTGCAGGCGATGCCGTTGGCTCTCGCGAGCAACTCACAATTTGTGAATCACAAAATCCGCCAGCAGAAGTGAAAAGTTTTGTTGATTCAATTATCGCCGAAGTTGACGCAGCGATTGCAGGTTGAGCTTTAAGTTAGTTATTGCGGCGGCGCTATGACTGCGGCGGCGCTATAACTGCGGCGGCGCTATAACTGCGGCGGCGCTATGACTGCGGCGGCGCCATAACAACTGCAGAGGTGAAGCCGTTTTTTGTGCGTTCGACTACCCAAATTGATGCTTTGCGCCAATCTGGTTTAGAACCGATTTCCATTCCCCGTCGTTGCAACAATTTGATCGCCTCAGGAATCATGTCACCATGACTAGAGATGACAGTTGAATCTCGCGCATCTTCAAGTAGTTCAATCATCTCGACAACATCACCGTTCTCAAATAATCTTTGGTCAGTAACAATTTTGATTTTTGTTGCTTTACCAAGAGGCTCCAAAGTTTGCATGCATCTAACAGCAGGACTCGAAATCAGAGCGCTGGGCTTTAGATCAATGAGAGTTTCTGCGATTGCGTGCGACTGCTCCCAACCTTTGTCGCTAAGCGGTCGCAGGGCATCTGGGCCGTCCCATTCGCTGCGCTTTCCGGCTTTGGCGTGGCGCACTATGTAAAGAGTCACCGCCAAAATTTATCCCAAAAATTCTTGATTAATGCATTGTCAGAATATTTAAGGCACAATTACACGATGGGATTCTTTGATCGAAATCGTGACGAGTTAGCCGCAAAAGGTTTTGACGAATCTCGGCTTCCACCAGGGCAGTATTTAACCGATCGATTTCCTGTGCTTCATGTTGGTGACGTGCCAACTTACAAACCGGGCGAGTGGAGTTTAATAATTGATGGTTTGGTCGACAAGCCGTTTACTTTGTCACTCGACGAACTACGAGCATTGCCGTCGACAAAAATCAAAACGGATATTCATTGCGTGACTAAATGGTCGAAGTTCGACATGGTCTGGGCCGGCGTGCGAGTGCGTGATTTATTTGAGATGGCAAAGATTTCAACCAATGCGACGCATGTGATGGGTCACGCCGAATACGGATACACCGCCAATGTGCCACTCGCCGACATGATGCGCGACGATTCGTTGGTTGTGTATCAATACGAAGACGAAGACATTGAACCGATTCATGGTGGGCCGGTGCGACTCTTGGTCCCACGATTATATTTTTGGAAATCACCAAAGTGGTTGCGTCGCCTTGAACTTTGTGATGCCGATGCTCCAGGTTTCTGGGAACAAAACGGATATCACATGTACGGCGATCCGTTTTTAGAACAGCGTTTCTGGGGTGACTAGATTTTTTAAGTGTTAAGCGTTTTTAACTGGTTCGAACTAGTTAAAACTATTTAAATAGTTGTTGCGCAAAAAGTGTCGCCCATCGGCAACGACGATGAAAGTTCAGGATTCGTCTCACCATACAGGGCAGTCAACATTCCTTTGACCATGCCACGATCAACTGCGCAAATCACTGGGTGCTCAATTGCGAGTTCGCCGAACGGGCAATGATTATTTACTATGCGCAATTGATTGTTGCGCTGATCGGTGTGCGCGGCAAAACCGTGTGCGGTTAATGCATCTGCAACAGCCTGCATCGCAGAGCGCAAAGATCTTTGAGTCGTAGTTATGTCATAGCCAGTCAAACTTGTCGCCATCGCTCGGCCGTATTGCTGACCAACTTCTTCTGCCATCAGAGTTGCCGCTTGTGGTGTAAGCAAGGTCAATGCTTTACCTAAGAGTGAAAGCACTAGGTCGTCGCTTCGCACCGGAAACTCTAAAGTTTGGTTTGGATTAGTCGCTCGGTAGTGCTTCGAAGGTCGACCCGCACCTGCACCGTCATTGCGAGCGACCTCAACTTCTAGATACCCACCTGCTGCGAGTTTGTCTAGGTGGTGTCGGGCGACGTTTGGGTGGAGTTCGAATTTCTCGGCTACTTCGCTTGCTGTAACTCCATTTTCGGTCTCGCGAGTGAACAAATATATTGCTCGTCGCGTTGGGTCACCGAATGCCGATGTGATTGCTGACACGGTCGCCGTGAAGTCACCATTATTAAGTTCTTTGGTTGTGCTCGGCGGTTTAATGGCCACAATGGATATTCTACCTATGCCCGTAGTGTTAATTTTCAACGTCATTTGATCGGAACCAAACCCCCCATGTCTTTGCCAAATAATGAACAACTAATTGATGCGTTGCGACCAGTTCAAGACCCAGAACTGCATCGATCAATTGTTGATTTGGGCATGGTGCGTGATGTCGAAATAAATTCGTCGGGTGCAGTATCACTAACTGTTGTTTTGACAATTTCAGGTTGCCCACTTCGAAACGAAATTCAACAGCGGGTTAACACCGCATTGCGCACCCTTGATGGAGTAAAAGATGTTGCATTGAACTTCGGTGTGATGACCGATGCCGAGCGAGCCAAAGTGCGCGAACTTGTGCATGGCAACCCAGCCGCGACTGCAGGCAGTACACCCGCGCAAGGCCATTCTGAGGGGCGAAAGATTTCGTTCGCGCAACCAGGTTCGAAGACCCGCCCAATTTTAATTTCGTCGGGCAAAGGTGGCGTTGGTAAAAGTAGCGTCACAACAAATCTCGCGGTCGCACTCGCAACTGCCGGCTACAAAGTCGGCGTCGTCGATGCCGACATCTACGGATATTCGATTCCAAGAATGCTCGGCACCGATCGCGATCCAGTTGTAATCGACAACATGTTGTTGCCGCCAGAGGCGTGGGGTGTGCGTTGCATCTCGATTGGATATTTCGTTCCCGAAGGTCAGGCAGTTGTGTGGCGAGGGCCAATGTTGCACAAGGCGCTCGAACAATTTCTCACCGATGTCTATTGGGATGAACCAGATTTCTTGTTGATCGATATGCCGCCAGGTACTGGTGACATCGCGTTGAGTCTTAGTCAATATCTACCGCGTGCCGAAGTTCTTGTCGTGACGACACCGCAATTGGCGGCACAAAAAGTTGCGCGACTTTCGGCAGCGATGGCGGTGAAAGTAAATCTTCCCGTGCGTGGAATCATCGAAAATATGTCGTGGTTTATTGGTGAAGATAAAAAGCGATACGAATTATTTGGTTCGGGTGGCGGGCAATTATTGGCCGATGAATTGAAGGTTCCATTGCTGGCTCAGATTCCGCTTCTTGAAGAACTTCGTGAAGGTGGCGACACTGGTCGACCAATTTCGGCAATCGCACCAGAATCTGAAGTTGGTCTTATTTTCGCGCAACTCGCCAAACGAATTGCCGAAGACATGAGACCAAAGAAAGTTTTCAGTGCCGCGCTCAAAGTTAACTAGGCAACTAGCAAAATTTCAGAACTTGCGCCTAGTGTGAATACAAGTCAGTAACTAACATTTCAACAGCAACATCGAACGAAAGAAGTACAAAGTGGATATTCGAATCGGCGTAACGCAAGCCCCGCGAGAAATTTCTCTTGAAATGGCAGACGACGAAAAAGCACATGCAAAGACTCGTGCCGCTGTCGAAGCGGCGCTTGAAGGCAAGGCTGCCGTTCTTTGGCTGACCGACAAGCGTGGCAAAGAAACTGCGATTCCGTCGGCGAAGATTGCCTTTGTTGAATTTGGTGCACCAAACGGTGACCGCAAGATGGGATTCGGCAGCTGACACTGCCTGCTTTGTTAGACCGCCAACTTCTCTTCATCACTGGAAAGGGTGGCGTCGGTAAATCAACTGTCGCGGCATCACTTGGGCGAGCTGCGGTCGCTCAAGGTAAACGAGTTTTGTTGTGCGAGATGGATGCCAAAGGTGCACTATCAACTTTACTTCAAACAAGTGAACTGAGTTTTACTCCGCGCGAGATCTCACCAAATTTGTCTGCGATGACAATGAACACGCAAGACGCTCTGCGCGAATATGTTTCTATATTTTTGAAGACCCCATTTGTTGCGGCGATTCCTGGCTTGGCCAGTATCTTCGATTTTGTGGCAGATGCCGCGCCTGGAGTAAAAGAAGTGCTGGTTGTGGGCAAACTTTGCTACGAAGTTCGCAAGGGCAACTACGACATTGTGATTGTTGACGCCGAATCAACTGGGCATATTGTCGCCCAAGTCGCAGCCCCGACAACTCTCCGCAATTTTGTGCCACTAGGGCCGTTGAACGAACAAACACTTTGGATGACTGCGATTCTCGAAGACCCACAAAAAACAGGAGTTGTAGTTGTGACAACCTGCCAAGAAATGGCGGTCAATGAGGCTTTAGAACTAGTCGAGGCATTGCAAACCAAAACAAAAGTCGACACTGCCGCAATAATCGTCAACCGCGTGCCCTCGGAGATTTTTACAAAGTCACAAGAAATAGTTTTCACTCAACTAAATCAGGTTGCGGCCAAATCATTATTTACCAAGAAATCTGGCTCAAGCATTGATCTTTCGCTTCAAGCAACCGGGCTGGCTCGGGCTCGACGCAATCTGGCGACACATCACATCGCATCTTTGCGTAGTGGTCTAGCCGAACTTGATTCAATAAACGAATTTTTACTTCTGCCAGATTTTTCTTATCAGCCAACTGGTTCTCTTGTGGCGAAATTATCCAGTGAACTTGAAGCAGAACTCTCGTGACAACAGTTGCTGAATTGATTCAACGCGACGGGTTGATTGTCGTTTGCGGCTCAGGTGGCGTCGGAAAGACGACAGTTTCGGCAGCATTAGGCGTGCTGGCTGCCACTCAAACCGAAAAGCGCGTCTTGGTGTTGACCGTTGATCCCGCCAAGCGACTCGCCAATGCGCTCGGACTCAGCGAGTTTGGCAATGTCGAAGTTCAGATCACAAGTGATTTGTTCAAAACAAGCAAAACAAAGTTACGCGGATCACTGTCGGCGGCGATGATTGATACGAAGGCGAGTTGGGATGATCTAATTTCTCGTCACGCACCAGACGAGGCGACGCGAAACAGCGTGCTACAAAACTCGTTGTACAAAAATCTCACTGAAAGGTTTATTCATAGTCACGATTACATCGCAATTGAGCGTCTCTATCAAGCCCACTCTTCTGGTGCTTACGACCTGATAATTGTTGACACACCGCCTTCACGCAATGCGCTGACTGTCTTGGATGCACCAAAACGAATGCAGGATTTTTTTTCGAGTCGACTACTTAAGTTATTGACTGCAAACACTCAGTGGCAATTACTGGCGCTGGCAGCCAAACCATTTTACGAAATCGCCGACCGACTGCTTGGCAAAGGGCTGTTGCGAGATGTTGCAGAGTTCTTCACTTTATTTAGAACAATGGAAACCGGTTTTGTTGAACGGGCCAAAAAAGTCGAGGCCTTGTTGCACGATACAAAGACTTCGTTCGCAATCGTCACCACTCTTGAAGACGCTCCACTAAGTGAAGCCGAGTTTCTTGGTCTTGCGCTCAAGGAGCGTAAGTTCTCAACTAATTTGGCGATTGCGAATCGAGTGATCCCGAAAGAACTTCAAGGTCAAGCGTTGATTAAACAGGCACAAGTTCTAAACGATGCACGACAAAATACCGAACTTGTAAGCGAACTCACGGATTTATTGCTTAAAACAGACCCAGGGTCTGGCATTGATGAAGAGAGTTTCTCAAAACTTTTGACCCAGACCTTGGAGACGATTCAAAACTATGCGCAGGCGACAACACATATTTCTGAGAAGCAGTCTGCGTTGTTAGACCGCGTTGCAGGGTTTGCCGATCATTTTGCCACGGCGCCAATGCTTGAAAGTGATATCGCCGACATAAATGGCTTGGTCGCACTTGGTGAAAATCTAAATATTGTTTGAGTCAACTCTGATCGGGCAGACTTAGAGCACCAACTATGCCCACACTCGTCGAAATTGCTCACGAACTTGGCAACACTGCTGAACGCGAATTAGCACATCTTGGTGCACTTGTTTCAGAGTGGGGAATGCTCGCAGATTTTTGTTTTGCCGACATGCTTCTCCATCTACCAACCAATGACGAACAATGGATTGTTGTCGCACAGGTGCGCGCCGCCACCGGTCAAACTCTCTATGAAACCGATTTAGTTGGATTGACCGCCGATTCGACAAAGATGGCGATGATCGCTCAAGCATTTACGACGCAAAAAGTTGTTATCGGTGAAATTCGTGTTGTGTCGCAGATTGACCCCGTTAGTTTGATGGCGATTCCGGTTCGTTGCGATGACCGGGTAATCGCTGTATTGACTCGCGAGTGGTCAACACGCAGTGGTCGAAAACCCGGACAACTCGAACGAATGTATTTGGCGATTTTTGATGTCTTCACAAAAATGATTTCAACTGGATTGTTTCCATTTGAGGGTCGCGTCGCAGACGCAACTGTTGCCCCGCGAGTTGGCGACGGTGTAATTGTTTTGGATGCTGAAGCGCGCGTTCGCTATGCGTCACCCAATGCCGTATCGGCGATGCACCGAGTTGGTGTCAACACAAATGCGGTTGGGCAGAGTCTGGCTGAACTTGGTGTGGCTCAAACTGCCGCGCGAAATGCTTATGAGCGGCTTGAGCCCGTTGTCGAAGAATTTGAGCAGACTGCCGAAGTTACATTGCTGACTCGCACCATACCGTTGCTCAAGCGAGTCGGTCGTGGCGTTGTCGTGTCCGGTGGGGTGGTGTTGTTGCGCGATGTTTCAGAATTACGACGTCGCGATCGATTGCTGCTCACCAAAGATGCGACGATTCGCGAAATTCACCATCGCGTGAAAAATAATTTACAGACGATTTCATCGCTGTTGCGCCTTCAAGCGCGCAGGCTCAAAAGCGAAGAGGCTATTTCTGCCATTGCCGAATCGGTACGGCGAATCAGAACGATCGCACTCGTTCACGAAACTTTGTCACATGAGGCTGGCGAAGATATTTCGTTCGTTGAAATCGTGCGGCCATTATTAAGACTTGTCGAAGAGGGACTGCAATCTTCCGATCGACCTGTGAAGTTCAGCGTTCAAGGCGACGGTGGGCGGTTGCCGGCAACGATTGCGACGCCCCTGTCAGTTGTGATTCTTGAACTTTTACAAAATGCGGTTGACCATGGATTTCCCGAGGGAAGTGCGGGTGGATCAGTTCTTGTGACGCTGAGTCACGATGACGAATCGTTAAACATTCGTGTGACCGACAATGGTCGCGGACTGCATAGTGACTTTGAAATCAAAGCAGCCACTGGTCTTGGTTTGTCGATTGTTCGAACGCTTGTGACCACAGAATTAGCAGGCACAATTCAGATGCGACCTGCTTTGGTCGATGACTCAGTTGGCGAACTAAAAATTGCGACTAACGGAGCCGGAACCGTCGTTGATTTAAAGATTCCGTTCACAGGAGAATAAATAATTGCTTCCCGAGTTTAGATCGACGCCTTAAACGAATCAGGCGAGTAGCCGAGAGTTTCGTCGTTCTGCCGCACGCTGACGACGAATGTCGCGGCGTTCATCTTCTGACATGCCACCCCAGATTCCCCAATCTTGGTTTGTTTCAAGAGCAAAATCCAAACACTTTCCACGAACCAAACATTCATCACAAACAACTTTGGCTTCAGAAATCTGCACTAATGCTTGACCAGTTGTGCCAACTGGAAAGAACAATTCTGGGTCGGTGTCTTTACAAGAAGCTTCTCGCCTCCATGAATAGTCTGCTGATCCAAGGGCGAGACTCGTTGCGAGAAAAGACATTTATTACTCCCCCATTAATTTAAGAAACTTACAAATCCGTTCTTACCTGTGCTCAGACTAGAGAGCAAATAGTGCGTTAGCAATGAAAAAAGAAAATATTAAATTGTTTTTATTTTGTGTAACTCGCGAACCTATTCTTGTAGCCTGCGGGCGTGACCCAAGTTATGGCTCATCGCGGTGCTTCTAAGGTCGAGCAAGAAAATACAACGGTGGCATTTCGTCGAGCCCTTGAAATGGGTGCAAATGCAGTCGAATTAGATGTGCGCCGTTGTGCAACTGGTGAACTCGTCGTACATCACGACGCGAAATTGAGTGATGGTCGCGCAATTATTGCGACCAAAATAACTGAGTTACCAGACTACGTTCCTACGCTAAATGAGGCATTAAACGCTTGTGGTTCAATGTGGGTGAATATTGAAATAAAAAACGATTCAAGTGAGCCAGATTTTGATCCGACCGAACAAATCGCGCGCGACCTTGTTGAATTCTTGAAAAAACGAGGCTCGATAGAAAAATGGTTGATCTCGTCATTTCGTCGTGAAACCGTTGATGAGGTTCGAAAAATAGTGCCACAACTTAAAACAGCGTGGTTAGTGATGACCATTGATAATGCGGAACTTGAAATAGTCGCCAAACAAATGGCAGACCAGGGTCACTATGCGATTCACCCATGGGTCACCTCGCTTACCGAGCAAGTTGTTGCTGTGTTCCATAAGCACGGGTTAAAAGTCAATACTTGGACATGCGACAACCCATCGCGGATGAAAGAATTAATTGACTGGCAAGTCGACGGCATTTGCACCAACGTGCCCGACATCGCCTTGCAAGTCGTCAACTCGCGCCGCTAACTCAGAATTCTTGCGTGACTGCCGGCTGAGAACATAAAGTCCGGACAAACCGAATGCAAGTTGGATCGCGACAACATGCCTTGGGTGGTAGCCACCCCGCGAGAAGTCATACGGAATTTGCGGCACAAAGTAAGCAAATGGAAAAATCAAGACGACCCAAATTTTAATGCCAATATCTCGTAGCTTGATGGTTCGCACAACTGCGAGCAACCAAATCAAGTCAAGGGCCCAAAAAGCTAGCGAGCGAGGGCTGGGCGGCCAACCGTAATTGAAAGTCACCTCCAGCTTATTTACAAATATTGCTCTGGCATTTTCATCGCTGAAAATATTTAGCAGCGCTGAGTAACTGAAGTCACTGCTTGGCCCACCAGTGACCGAGAACAAGACAAACTCGCCTCCGTAATACAGATTATGAATCAGACAAAGACTCATAGTTGTGGTGAAGACAATGAGAAGTTGAAAGCGATCTAATATTCGTTTCAAGTTCTTGCCCGTACCAAGTTCGGATTGAACGAGCAGAAATAAGAAAAGTGCTCCAATGGCTTGGTTGGGTCTGAATTGTGCGGTCAGGGCAGCCATAATTGTTGCAATAATTGCCGCTCGTTGTGAAATACTTCCACGAAGGATT
>CAMAQQ010000023.1 GCA_945860575.1 Ferrithrix thermotolerans DSM 19514 | reverse complement strand
TCCAGACTGAAGCGACATCATATGTCTGCTTGAACCATTGAGAATTCTTAATTTGGGGAATAAATCTCGACATTGCTACTCGCGGATATCTGACGTGCCACTCACAAGGCAAAGTGGGTTACGCAACCGAACTGGCTGAGCGACAATATTGCTTGCCTTGTCTAATGGGTCAGCTGGCAGAACGGCGTCGTATTTGTAGCCGCCATTGAGTGCAGTAAAAATGCACTTGACCACTGGTGCTGCTGCTTGAGAGCCATAACCAGATTTTTCTAGGTATGCAAAAATCGTATACGGAAAATTTGAATCCAAACTGTAGGCCCCGAAAGCCGAAGAGTCGTTCCATGGCAAGTTGTTTAAACCCTGCACTGTTCCAGTCTTTCCGGCAATTGGCAACGCCGAGTAGTTATAGTTGGCAAACAAATTCTCGCCTGTTGTCTTGTGATAGTAATCAAATGTGACGCCTGGTCCGGTTATCGCTCGCGCCATACCTTTGACGATTGGCTCCCTGATTTTTTCGGTCATTTCAATTCGTCGCTTTGGCGAAATTGGCACCAGGTTTTTAACAACTTGGGTTGTCGTCAAATCGGCAAAACCTGGCCGCGCATCTAGAGTTCCGGGGGCAAGAAGCGAAACAGCAACTCGTGGCTCATAGACGCGACCGCTATTTGCTATGGCCGAATATGCAACAGTCATTTGCAATGGCGTTACCGACAACAAGCCTTGACCAATCGCAAATAGAACTTGGTCACCTACGTAATAGGCCTCACCAGCCTCCTGTGTGATGACTCCCAAATTCGCCATCCGCTTTTTTAATTCTTTACTCGGAATTGTCCCCGCATATTCGTATGGCAAATCAATATTTGTGGGAGAGCCGAGTCCAAATTTTCGAACTTCTTGTTCTAAAACAGGCGCGTAACCTCGTTCTGTGAGAATTTGTTCTCCGATTTTGTAGAAAAAAGTATCACTTGAAACTGCTAATGCCGATTCAACATTTACTTTGCCATAACGGCAAGGAAAACCAGTTGAAAGACAAATTGCATTTCTGAAAACACACTTAACTCCATCTTGGCATCTCTCTTCAGGGATACTCTCAAGTTTGTAAGTGCCACGGTCATCGAACATGTATTGATCGCCGTTCGGTAACTGCCCTGAAGCAAGTGCGGCGTAAGCGACCAGTGGCTTGAAGGTGGATCCAACGTTATAGCGGCCCGATATTGCGCGATTCACGAGTATTGATAAGTCTGGATCGTCTGTTCTCGGAAACAATTGTGAGAACTTGTCCTTGGGTAATCCGCCGTCGAACCATCTTAAATCAAACCTTGGATAAGCCGCCATAGCAATCACTCGCCCATTGTTGTGATTCATGACTACGACAGATCCAGCAGGTGCTTTGTAATAGTTGATTTCTGAATAGCGAGGGTCAGGTGTTCCGTCGGGCATCTTGATCTGTCCTGCCTCAACACGACGACGCACAAGTAATTGAGTTTCAAGTGCTTGCTCAGCAAACTGCTGAACGTCCAAATCGATTGAAAGTTGTAAGTCGTTGCCCGTGACTGGCTCTACTCGCTCGACTACTTTCAGAATCGTGCCGACAGCATCAACTTCGTAACGCACATAGCCGGGGGTTCCGCGCAATTGAGTTTCGTAACTCTGCTCTACACCGTATTGTCCAACTCTTTCGTTGGGGTCATAGCCAATTGACTTGTAGTAGGCCAAATCGTCTTTAAGAATCGCGCCCATGTAACCCAACACGTGTCCACCGAGTGCACCATATGGATAATTTCGTCGCCACTCTTCGCGAATGAAAATACCGGGGTAATCTTCAACACGCTCCATAAGAAAGAGCGCCAATTCTTCTGACACACCTTCACGCAATGGAATCGCTTCAAATGGACCATAGCGTTCGTCGAGCATTCGTTTGATTAACACTTCAACCGGGAGATTTAGCGGGCCTGACAGCCGCTGTGCTAACTCATTTCGATCAGAGGTTTTTCGAACAACAGAGTGATCTATCGTGACGACAAGTGTTCGCTTATTGTCGGCCATCACTCTTCCAGCCGAGTCAAATATCCGACCACGCTCGGGCAACAAACTCACAGTTCTCGATCGAACTTTTCCGATGATCACCTCGACGTCTCGAGACCCAACCGCTTGCAAAAACCAAAGCCTCGCGCCCAACACACCGAACATGGCGATACCAACAAATCCCAAAATTATTAATCGTTTTGGCGCTTGACCAACTTTTTTCAGCGCCACTACCTGGTCTTCTTTCGCTCACTTAGGGTCCAGCGTGTAACCAAAAAGAACCCTGGCGAAAGACAAATGTTGACCGCTGTTACGACGGCAATAATCTTGAGCAGACCAAACTCAAGAACAACACCCAAGCCAACCATTGCTTGTGCGATCAAAACATAGATCTCACCGACGACCGAAACAAAGGCGACCGTTAGGAGTCGTAACCACCAGATCGGATTTGGAAAGAAATATATATACAAACCGGCGGTCGCACCCGTGAGACCGAGTGCGATTGAGCCTAAACCTGCAGGAGTTGAAACTACAAAATCGAACATGAGCCCTGCGATTAAACCAACAATTGCTCCAATGTTGATTCCGAATTGGATTCCGGCGCAGGTCACGAAAAGTAAAATAATTTGCGCGGCAACACCAAATGGACGAAGTTCTTTGAACAGGGTTGTCTGCAGAGCCAGGACGATGAGTAGCACAAGAACTAGTCGTGTCCAACGACTAGCCAGAATAATTAACAGTCGACTCAAGGAGACTTCTTTTCAGTAATCGGCTGATAGAGCAGAATCCGCACGAAAGATAAATTAGTTAATTCAGCGGCAAGTTCAATTTCAAGCAATGGACCCGCAGAACCAACCCTCTCGACAACACGAGACACGACTCCTATTAAAACGTCAGGTGGTGCAAGGCTGCGCGACCCGCCCGCCGTCACAATTGGTACTCCAGCTTCAATCGAACCAAATCGCAGCGAGTTATCTATGAATCTCACTGTCGGCTGACGTGCCGGACCGTTACCTTGAATAACACCAGTTTCTCGAACGTCAAGTTCACTGGCCAAAGGGATTGTTATGGACGTCAACCCCTTCGGGGTGGCGGGCAACGTTGTCACAACAGCAGTGAAGCCTTCAATAGGAATTGTCGTAGTCGTGGTAGTCGTAGTCTCGGCATCGGGAATGTTAGAAATTGGTTCAAGTGGTACGGCGGTAGAAGTTGTCACACTAGTAATGCCCTGAACAGTTGAATCGGTTGTCTTTCGCCCCGTGCTGACTACTTTTACTGATATCGAAAACTCTGGGTCGGTAATCAGCATCACGAACGAACGATTCGTGAAAACCTTTGTGATCTTTCCGATTAGTCCTGCGGCATTCAAAACGGGCATACCGACACGGATACCGCTTTCGGCACCTTGATTTATTTCAATAGTTTGCGAAAAACTTGTTGGCGACTCACCGATGACTTGTGCTGTTACTGCGTTGATTCCCGCCAAAGTTGGCAATCCATTTAACGCAAGCAATTCTTGCGACAAACGTACTGAAGCGGCGGCGGCGACCGTGGCACCTTCTTGTTGTGCAACCTGTTGCCTCAACAATGAGTTTTCGTCTAATAACTTGTTGTAGTGCGTAACTCCATACCATGCGTTTCCAACAGGTCTGGTAATTACCCTCGCGACACCTTCAACTGGGTAAAAAAGGGTTCCGAAGACTGACCTTAATCCAGCAACTTGGGGTGAATCTTGCAGATCAAGGGTGACCAACATGATCGAAGTCAGGGTCAACAAGATAATCGCCCGCCGGCGAATTGTGTTATTGGTCGCCATTAGAAGAGAAAACTTTCACTTTGCGCCTCACTTTTCGCATCACTTTGTCTAGTCATCGCCCTGAGGTGCTAATCCTTTAATTGTGCTGAGATTCTCAAGCGAGAGCCCAGCCCCAAGAATCACCGTAAGTAACGGTTCTGATGCGATAAAAGTTTGAATTCCGGTTTCGTGAGTGACGCGCTCTTCTAATCCTGCCAACAATGCACCTCCCCCAACTATGTACATGCCATTGCTAATTACATCGGATGCTAATTCGGGTGGCGTTCGCTCGAGAGTTTTCCGAATCGCATCAATAATCTTGTCAACTCCATCATCGAGAATCTCTCTGATTTGATTTGTTGTGACTTCTTGTGTTCGTGGTAAGCCAGTTGAAGTGTCGCGTCCACCCACATCGCCGACAATTTCTTGTGCAAGCGGCCAGGCTGAACCCAGATGAATCTTCACCTCTTCCGCTGTATTTTCTCCGATGTCTAATTTAAAGATTCTCTTGAATCCGGCAACGATAATATTATTGAACTCGTCGCCGCCGACACGCACCGAATTCTCGGTGACTATCCCACCAAGAGAGATAACAGCAACTTCAGTAGTGCCGCCGCCGATACTAACGACCAAGTTTGCACTCGGCTCATGAATCGGCAATCCTAAACCGATTGCTGCAGCCATTGTCTCTTCGATGACACCCACGGGTCGCCTGGCACCGGCAAACTCAGCGGCATCTTTAACGGCACGACTTTCGACTCCTGTTACCTCTGAGGGCACAACGACAACCACTGACGGTTTGCTCCAACGACTTGTCGAAACGCGCTGAAGAAATTGTTTAAACATTTGTTCGCACAAGTCAAAGTCAGCAATTACACCATCTTTAATTGGACGAACAAGCCTGATATTTTTTGGAGTGCGCCCCCGCATCCGCTTTGCTTCGTGACCAACAGCAACGACCGCGCCACTACGACCGTCAACAGCGACCATCGATGGTTCGTTCAACACGAGACCTTGCCCTTTGACGAATATTCGTGTGTTGGCAGTGCCCAAATCTACGGCGATTGCCCTACCCATCGAGAGGGGATTTCCTCCCGCCATTTTAGGAAATCTTCTTCTCGCTACCCGGGAAAAATATCTCTAACTCTCTGGCGGCTGATTCTGCAGAGTCACTACCGTGCACGAGATTCTCGGTGAACAATGTTCCCAAATCTCCACGAATTGTGCCTGGAGCAGCCGCCCGAGGGTTTGTTGCACCCATCATTGATCTAACGATCTCCCATGTGTCTTGCGGCCCCGAAAGCGCAAGGGCAACAACAGGGCCCCGCGACATAAACGCAACTAACTCGGTGTAAAAGCCCTTGCTCTGATGCTCTTCGTAGTGGCGAGCAAGAATATTATGATCTAGAGAACGCAGTTCCATTGCCGAGATAACCAAACCTTTGGCTTCAAATCGCGCGAGAATCTCACCGATAAGGCCACGCTCAACTGCGTCAGGCTTTAAAAGAACAAGTGTGCGATTTGACATGCCTTCAGGCTAAAGGAAGTTCTACTCGCTCGCACGTTATTAGTGCTTGTCGCCTCTGCCGATCAGAAATGGCCGAGCGGCACTGACGATATAGAGCGATCCAGTAACCAGCACGGCATCTTGTGGTTGTGCAAGTTTTAACGCAATTTCACATGCCGATTGAACAGTTTGAGCAACTATGACCTCGTCGCAACCGACACGTCGCGCGACCTCGGCCATTTCTGATGCGGGCAAACCACGAGGAGATGGCGGAGTGCAAGTAATTACAATGTCGAACTCAGTCGCGCGAAACGATGTCAGCAACTCATCGGGGTCTCGACTTCGGAGCGCACCAGTTACGAGAATTTTGCGTCCAGACACATCAAAATCTTCAAAAAAAACTTCAGCACAAACTTGTGCGCCGGCAGGATTGTGTGCGCCATCTAAAACAACAAGTGGCTGATTGCCGAGCACTTCGAATCTGCCGGGCATGATCACGCTTCGCATTGCATCGGCCAAAATATCTGGATCAATAATCGAATCAAAAAAAGACTCAACAGCGCAGATCGCAAGAGAAGCATTGTCGCCTTGATGCTCACCGTGCAACGGCACTAGAACATCTTCATAGATTGTTCTCGGCGTGCGCACCGAGATGAGACGACCACCAACTGCCAATCGATTATCTTCACAACTAAAGTCGTCGCCGCGACTTATTTGTGCTTGCGCTGGTTGTTCGAGAAATATTTCGCGCAGAACTTCGTCTGTCTCGCCGAGTACAACGATGCTCGTCGGCTTGATGATTCCGGCTTTCTCTGTCGCAATATGCTTGACTGTCGGTCCGGCATATTCGGTGTGGTCGAGAGCAATATTCGTGATCACAGCGACATCAGAGTTAATTACGTTTGTCGCATCCCAACGACCAAGCATCCCAACTTCAATCACTGCAACATCCACAGCCTCGTCGGCAAACCAGCGAAACATTGCCGCCGTCATGATCTCGAAGAAACTAGGGCGAACTCCAGAAATGAGCTCGAGATCAGAAATTGCGCCAACCTGCAAACCGAAATCTTCATCGCTAATCGGTTGACCATCTATGCAAATTCGGTCATTGATGCGATCCAGGTGCGGACTCGAATAGGTACCGACACGCAAACCATGGGCCATCAATAGTTTCGTCGTAATCTGTGCGGTCGAGCCTTTGCCATTCGTGCCTGTTATGTGGATCGATCTGTAAGCATGCTGCGGGTTCGCAATTGCGTCCATTAGCCGTTCGATGTTTTCTATTGACGGCGAATCAACTCGTCCAGTTCGCTCATAGTTTGAGCGCTCGTCAAGATAACGCAGTGCGTCTGAATATTGCACGAGAGCAATCTCGATTGATTTAAGAAGCAGCGCGACGCTGGCGAACTGCCGGCGTCGATTTTGCAACAAAAGAAGGAGTAGATGTTTTGTTCACTGCCCCTAAATCTATGACTACTTTTGCGATGTCGGTACGGCCAGGCAACTCGTACATTGTCTCGAGCAATACTTCTTCGAGAATCGCGCGCAACCCGCGTGCACCAGTACCTCGCAACAAGGCTTGGTCGGCGACCGCTTCTAGGGCGTCAACGGTAAATTCAAGAACAACATCTTCGAACTCGAAAAACTTTTGGTATTGCTTCAATAATGCATTCTTTGGCTCTGTGAGAATTTTTATAAGCGCAGAGCGGTCCAAACTATTTACGGCGCCGATCATGGGTAGACGTCCGACAAATTCTGGGATCATTCCGAATTTGAGCAAATCTTCAGGAAGTACTTGAGCGAACAACTCGCCAGGATCTTTCTCTGACTTCGATTTTACTTGCGCATGAAAGCCCACACCCTTTTGTCCGATACGCGATGCGATAATTTGCTCTAATCCCGCAAATGCGCCACCACAAATGAACAACACATTGGTGGTGTCGATCTGAATGAACTCTTGATGCGGATGCTTGCGCCCACCCTGCGGTGGAACAGAAGCAACGGTACCTTCAAGAATTTTGAGCAATGCTTGTTGTACGCCTTCGCCAGAAACATCACGAGTGATTGATGGGTTTTCGCTTTTGCGCGCGACCTTATCAATCTCGTCGATGTAGACAATCCCTGATTCAGCTTTTTTGACGTCAAAGTCTGCGGCTTGTAGAAGCTTCAACAATATGTTTTCAACATCTTCACCGACATAACCCGCTTCGGTTAACGCAGTCGCATCGGCAATCGCAAATGGAACATTTAACAACCTGGCCAATGTCTGCGCCATGTGTGTTTTGCCGCAACCTGTTGGCCCAAGCAGCATGATGTTGCTCTTTGAAAGTTCGATGTCATCTCGTCGCGCCGATGAATTCTGCTTGTATTGAATTCGTCGATAGTGATTGAACACTGCAACAGCCAGAACTTTTTTTGCTGTTTCTTGACCAACTACATATTCGTCCAAGAAGGCTCGAATTTCGCGTGGATTCGGGAGCTTTTCGAAATTTACTTCTGCCTGATCGTTTAATTCTTCATCAATGATCTCGTTGCATAGATCGATGCACTCGTTGCAAACATAGACACCAGGACCAGCAATTAGTTTTTTGACTTGCTTTTGCGACTTTCCGCAGAATGAACACTTCACCAGTTCTGCTGAATCACCAAACTTCGCCATCAGTGCCCCGTTTCAAATTTCAACGAATTGGTCCAGAACGATCCGCGAATGCACGAGTTGAAATAACTTCATCAATGATTCCGTAATCCTTAGCGGCTTGCGCCTCCATTACGAAGTCACGATCGGTGTCTTTATGCACTCGGTCAATTGGCTGGCCAGTGTGATGGGCGAGAATTTCTTCGAGAATTTCACGCATCCGCAAAATCTCTCGGGCTGCAAGTTCAAGATCTGTCACCTGGGCGTACCCAACCTGCGCATATGGTTGGTGCAACAAAACTCGTGAATGGGGCAATGCCAGGCGCTTGCCTTTGGTGCCGGCTGCGAGCAAAACGGCCGCTGCTGAAGCAGCCTGACCCAAACAAATTGTCGCAATATCATTTTTGATAAATTGCATCGTGTCATAGATCGCGAACAGCGCCGAGATGTCACCACCAGGACTATTGATATAAATATTTATATCTTTGTCTGGGTTCTCACTCTCAAGGTGAATCAACTGTGCGCAAACCAAGTTGGCAATCGTGTCGTCAATCGGTGTACCGAGAATAATGATGTTTTCTTTGAGTAGACGACTGTAAAGGTCGTATGTGCGCTCGCCACGGCTTGTCGTTTCAGTAACGCTTGGCACGTAATAATTTCTTGCAAAATCCACAAACACCTCTACTGCGTTGGTTTAGTTACTACGAGACTTATTGGCTCTGAGTAAATACGCTAGTTCGTTCGGGCCTAGTTTTGTGGACTTTGACAAAACGCTAGATTGCGTGATTACGGCAATCGCTTTTGGTTGCTAATGCTTAAGGTTGTGTTAAAGCGCTCGTTTTTCAGCGCTCGTACTAAATCTCGTCGTCACTTGCGTTAAGTTCGCCTGCTTCAGCGGTCTCAATCTCATCGTGATTGTGGTCACCTAGCACCGTGTCTGTGTCGATTATGTTGCCTTGATCATCAACAAACTTCGAATTGTGCAACAGCCAATCAATCGCCTTGGACTTTGAAATCTGCGCCCGCAAATCGGCGGTCGCGTCGTTCTTGTCGTAGGCCTTGCGAATCGCTGCGGGCTTCTTTTTTACTTGTGCAGCAATGCGTTCGAACTGCATTTCAAGATCATCTTCTGTTGCGTCAAGTTTTTGTGCAAGCGCAACAGCACGCAATGCGATATCAACTTTCACTGCAAGTGTCGATTGTTCTTTGAGCGCATCCACGAATTGTTCGGCTGTTTGTTGCGTAATCGAAAGCCACTGCTCCATCGAGATACCCTGCGACTCAAATTGCTTAAGCGTATTCTGCACACGCCCACGCAAATCGCTTGAGACCATCGCCTCTGGTGCTTCAATTTCAACCAACTCCGCAAGTGCCGCAGTTGTCTTTTCGACGACAGTATTTCGAATCTGATTCAAACGTGATTCTTCGATGCGGGTTTGCACTGCCGACTTCCATGCATCAATTGATTCGTGTTCGGCCAAGTGCTCGGAAACCCACTCGTCGTTCAATTCTGGCAACACTTGCTCTTGAATCTTCTTGACGGTTACTACGAAATCCGCCGTTTCGGTCATCCCAGATGGAAGAGAAGTGAACTCGAGTTTTTGTCCCGTTGTCGAGCCAATGATGTTTTTATCAAAATCTTCGGCAACCCAATTCTTGCCGACTTCATAAAGCCAGTCATCAACATTCAAACCAGGAAGCGGTGCGCCGTCGCGCGAACCGACAAGATCAAGAGTGACTTGATCGTCGATTTTCGCGGGTCGATCAACGTCAACGAGTGTCGCGTGTCTTTTGCGTTCATGAGTAACGACCTCTTCAATGTCTTCGGCCGACGCAACTAAAGCCGGAAGTACGACGCGCAGGCCTTCATATCCAGCAACATTCACAACAGGGCGAACTTCGCATGTGGCATCGAACAAGACATTGCCTGTTTCTTGTCCGCTTGTGAGACTGACTTCAGGGGTGGCGATGATGTCGAGATCATGTTCGCGAACTGCAAGCGCCAACGATGCTGGTATCGCGTCTTCAATCGCTTGTGACCTTGCGGCTTCTTTTCCGATTTGCGCTTCGATCAACTGGCGAGGTGCCTTACCTTGACGAAACCCAGGGATTCTGATTTGAGTTGAGATTTTGCGAAATGCGCCGTCTAAGTAACGCTCAAATTCGGGCTCTTCAACTTCGATTGAAAGTTTAATTCTATTGCCGTCTAGGGCTTCAATTGTCGTTTTCACAGTGCCGAGCAGTGTATCTGTGGCAAACTGTAACTATGGCTAATACATCTAGTACATCTAGTTCAAGTGCTCAACAGAGTTGGAAGCCGCATGCGTTGGCTCATCCTCATGAAAATCAACTCGACTTAGTCATGGGCGACAAGGTACGAACAACGGTCGAACTCAACGGTGTGCCACTGGGTGCCGAGGGAAAGATTATTCTCGCTAATGGATTTAATTGGTTGCGATACAGAGTGCGGTTTACAAATGGGCTCGAAATCGGTGACCTCGACCAGCGCAACATTGAACCGATCGGTAAGACTGCCAAACGTTTGGCAAAAATTGCTAAACGCGCAAAATAAATCTTTGCGTCATCACTTCCCCGGAGTGAGAGACGGTTGGTCTCGCTTTGACGG
>CAMAQQ010000022.1 GCA_945860575.1 Ferrithrix thermotolerans DSM 19514 | reverse complement strand
TTCAGCGCGAGCCAAACCGATTCTTGAAACTCTGTGCCCGAGATATCGAGTTTGATCGAGAACTTTTTGCGGTCGCCAGCAAAATACTCGCGCAACTGCCGTTCGGTTTGTGTCAGAAAAAGCTTTGCTTTCGTCGAAGCACTTTTTGTGCCGGGCAACTTTTTTGCGCCGAAAATTACTTGCTGTAAACCTTTTGGCGACGCGACCAAAGTGAGTTTGCCGATTGGCGTTGCGATCACTTTCGATACGGTCAAGTCTGAGTTGGTTTTTGCTCTAGCCTTCATTTATGTCCTCCAATGAAATGATAAACATCGAGAGCCCAGCCACCAAACGCATCGCTCTCGTCGCCCACGACAACATGAAGCGCGAAATGCTTGAGTGGGCAACCGAACACAAAGACGAACTCAAACGACACACCCTCATCGCGACTGGCTCAACTGGCCAACTTATTGCCGACAGCACCGGTCTAGTCATTGAGCGAATGCGAAGTGGACCTCTTGGTGGCGACCAGCAAATCGGTGCACGAATCTCTGAGGCCGGCATCGATATATTGCTGTTTTTTTGGGATCCGCTCGAGCCACAACCGCATGACCCAGATATTCGTGCGCTGTTACGTATCGCAGTTGTCTGGAATATTCCGGTGGCGTGCAACCGAGCGAGTGCCGACTTTATTTTAAGTTCACCACTTCTTGCTGGCGTCTATCAACGACGCGTGCCAAAATACTAAACGCGAAGTTTGAGGCGAGATTTAACGCGAAATTAAATATTTGCTGGTGGCGGTGGCGGCCCAAAACGATTCTCGCCCAAATCGCCCCGTCGCAAAGCCAGAACCAGATTGTAAATCGGCAACAAGATAAACCAGCCGACTCGATCGACATCATGCATTCGACGAATCGCAACTGCAATCGACGGCAACAGTGTGACGAGCGAGCCCAAGTTGCCGAGCGACTCATGAATTGATGAAAGCAAAACACTTACAATCACCGTGAACAGAGCCCACCACCAATATTCCGAGCGCGTGGCACGGCCTTTAAAGTTTGCGTAATTCTGAAACCCCGAACGAATTGCAGTTTGAAAGTTCATCGGGCTTTAATGCTAGTTACTCTCCACCAGCAGGTTTTGGTTCCTTTGGCAATGCCAACACGCGTTCGCCAACGATGTTGCGCTGAATCTGGCTTGTGCCACCCCAAATTGTTTCCGAACGCGAAAAAAAGAAACTCGACATCATTGGTGATGCAGGATAATTTGCACGACGCTTATCACGCAATGCCCCGGGCCAAGTGCCTGACGCTGGGCCAGTGTCGACCAACATCGAATACGGACCGTAAATATCAAGCCCGAGTTCCATTGCGCTTTGGTGCATCTCTGACCAAAACATCTTGTTGCTCGCACCAAGTGCCATCACACCAAAATCTTTCGTGCCAGCAAGCGTTGAACTCAGCGAGCGCAAACCGTTGAACCGCAGGATCTGTATCTTTTCGTAGTATTTCATCAATCGCTGACGAATTGAAGCGTCATTGATTTTTCCGTTTGCCTTGGCTTGAGCAACGAACAATTTATATTCTTCTTCAAACCGGCGATAGCCGGTTGTTGCGCTCATTCCACGCTCGAACGCAAGTGTGCTGTTGGCGACCTTCCAGCCGTTATTCACTCCACCCACAACATTGTCTTTCGGGCAACGAGCGTCAGTGAAGAAAACTTCGCAAAATTCTGCTGTGCCATCTGGTTGCGTGATACCACGCACTTCGATGCCAGGTTGTTTCATCGGAACCAATAAATACGAGATGCCTTTGTGTTTCGGCGAATCTTTGTCGGTTCGAGTGAGCAAGAAACAATAATCTGCGTGATGACCTTGAGTTGTCCAAACTTTTTGTCCGTTGATAATCCATTCATCACCGTCAAGCACGGCAGTCGTCTTGACGCTGGCGAGATCGCTACCAGAATTGGGCTCGCTAAAACCTTGACACCAACTCATTTTGCCACTCAAGATCTTCGGCAGAAACTCTTGCTTTTGTTCTTCGGTGCCCCACTGCAACAATGTCGGACCAACAAGTGTGTCGCCGAAAAAATCAGCACGCATCGGGGCGCCAGCGTTGGCGAATTCTTCGGCAAGCACTACACCCTCCAACGTGCTCAATCCTTTGCCACCATATTCTTTTGGCCACGTCGCACAAATCCATCCACCTGCAAATAATTTGTCGGGCCATGACGCGTTGAACTCTTTACGCTCGGCCGCCGTCATCTCGTTGTCTTTGTCGAACCACTTTGGTGGAAGGTTTTCTTTGAGCCACTGGCGAACTTCTGCTCGTCTCGCTTCGGCCTCGGGTGTATATGTCAACATCCCACTATTCTTACTGGTTTTCTGTAGTTGAGTCCATCCGCAGCCATGTGACAAATCACAGTCTGCTCGCGATTTAAACAGACTGTTAAAACTCCCGCAACATAAGACTCGTATAGTTATTCTCATTGTGAAAGCCGATTTCGTATATTTATTCGGCAACTCGGTGGCAACCGGCGCAAATGGTGGCCTTGATATCAGCCAAGTGTTGCTTGACTTAGCGATAATTTTAATTGTCGCCAAAGTCGCCGCCGAAGTCTCAGACCGCTTGGCGATACCCGCAGTAATCGGTGAAATCTTGGCAGGAGTATTGATCGGCAACTCGGTTCTTGGATTGGTGAATACAAACGAGATTTTGTATGTGCTATCCGAATTCGGCGTAATTATTTTGTTGCTCCAAGTTGGTCTTGAGACCGATGTATTTGAATTAAAAAATGTTGGTCGTGCTTCGCTAATTGTTGGAGTAATTGGTGTCGTCGCGCCAATGGTTTTAGGTATCGGCACAGGTTTTCTGTTCGGCAACGAGATTATGCCGTCGCTGTTTTTGGGCGCTGCACTAACTGCCACAAGTATTGGCATCACAGCCAGAGTTTTTGGCGACTTACGCGCGTTAGCGACCGTCGAAGCGCGAATAGTTCTTGGTGCGGCAGTGGCAGATGATGTCCTGGGTTTAATAATTCTGACGGTGATTACTCGAATCGTTGAACGTGGATCGGTTGGCATCGGCACAATCGTTTCGACTACAGCGCTCGCGATCGTGTTTCTCGTTATCACCAGCACAATCGGGCTCACAATATTTCCTGCATTGTTTTCAAGAATTGCAAAACTCAGCAAATCATCTGCGACGATTCCAGTTGTCGCAATCGGCATCACACTCGGATTCGCGGTGCTGGCCGACGCCGCGAATCTCGCGCCAATCATCGGAGCCTTCGTAGCCGGGTTTTCGCTGCGGCGGATCGTTGCACACGAACGCGTTGAACGTGATGTCAACTCACTGGGTCATATTTTTATACCAATCTTCTTTCTGAATATTGGTATCAACACGGATATCTCGAGCATGGCCAACGCAAAAGTTCTTGGCATCGCCACTGCGCTTAGCGCAGTCGCCATTTTTGGCAAACTAATTTCGTCAGTCGGAGCATCTGGTGTGCGAGTCGACAAGTTGGCGATTGGTTTTGGAATGTTGCCACGCGGAGAAGTTGGTTTAATTTTTGCGACAATCGGTTTACGCACTGGCGTTCTCGACGACGATTTGTATGGCGCACTTTTAGTTGTCGTACTTGTAACAACTTTGATCGCACCACCACTATTGCGTTGGCGACTAGGCAAAGAATTATTGGCAACTGACGATTCTGATTTAGTGTCCCAAGAACCGGCGAACGGTTGGCTTTCTGTTAATGACGAAGTCATTTCTTTCAACAGCACGCCACCTGTGCGAATGCTTGTTGAACTCGGGTTTGATACCGCTCTGCTCGTCACTGATGCCAGACCAAATGACAAAATGCTTGATTGGTTTGCACTTCATCGAAATGCAACTCTGAGTTGGAACACACAAGCGACTATCGGTTTGCTTCGCGTGTTGCGTTATGGTTCGGTTCGCTCATGGCGATTTCTTGACACGGTTGGTTTGATTTCTCGCGCCTTGCCGGAAGTTGCCAGCGCAATGTCTGCGCGTTCGAGTGATGCAACAGAACTTGACCCGACACACGCGCTTCGGTTTGCGACAGTTGATGCGATTTGTTCAAATGCCTCAATTGCAGCGACTGAATCTGATGAAATAGTTCTTGCAGCCTTTGCCAAAGATATTGATGACTCTGGTGCAGATTGGGCGCAGGCGATTCGCCGTCTTGATTTAGATCTTGCGACGACTTCTGAAATTACTTTGCTCGTCGAGGGCAGCGCGATGTTGCACGCAATCGCTCAAACCGAGCCATTGCAAATTACGAATCGGTTAGTAACTCAGATTGCAAATCATCTTAAAAATCCCAAGAAAGTCGAACAATGTC
The DNA here is from genome assembly GCA_945860575.1 of Ferrithrix thermotolerans DSM 19514. Lineage (GTDB taxonomy): Bacteria > Actinomycetota > Acidimicrobiia > Acidimicrobiales > Ilumatobacteraceae > BACL27. The sequence continues at coordinate 6,592 of CAMAQQ010000022.1, read as the reverse complement.
GACAATTGTTGATCGCCCACGACAATCTCAGTGAAACGCAACATCTTGCGTTGATCGAAATTATCACCAGCGTTCAAGAAGTGCTTGCCCACCCTGATTTAATTGACTCAAGTTCAAATGACCCATTTGAAGTGCGGTTGCGTGCGGCACAATCATTGGCAACAAACACGAATATCCATGCGCGAATTACCAATGCACCTGCAAGTTATGTGCTGACACACTCAGCGGAAGAACTCGTTCGTCACGCCGAATTAGTTGAGCCACTTCCACGCGCTGGGTATGCGCGGGTCGCAGTGCAAAGCACAAACAAAGTTGAAAACGAATGGTTGATCAACATTGCAACAAAAGACCGCCCTGCATTATTGGCTCGACTGTCGGGAGCACTGGCATCGCTCGGGTTGAGTGTCGTCAATGCCGACATTGCGACTTGGCCTGACGGCGCGGTTCTTGACACATTCGCGGTGCGAAGTGCACAAAAACCAAACTTGGTCGCCTTAGACGGTGTAGTTCGCGACTCACTGCGCGGGCGGATCTCAAATGTCCAACGCGGTTCTTTGAATCTTTCTGTGGCGATTGACCAGAGCGCGCACCCTTGGCATTCAATAGTGCGAATAGAAGGTGCTGATCGCCACGGATTACTGCGGGATATCACCGCAGGTTTGGCACGGAGCAAAGTAATTATCCACCACGCCAAAATCTCAACTATTGATTCGCAAGTGCACAACGAGTTCGAGGTCTCAGATCGTCTTGGGCGAAAAATTTCGCTTCAAGCCAGCGAACGAGTTCGGCGCGCGCTTCGTTAGGGGCAGAGTCTGCTCGACAGTCTAAAGTTCAAGCATGACTTTGACAGATAACCCCCCCGCAGCAACTGAACGCTGGACGCACCAATGGAAAGAACTCTACGAAGAAGTAATCAACACTGGCTTGTGTACGGGGTGCGCCGCGTGCGTGATCTCTTGTCCGCATGATGTGATCGGTTACGAACATGAAGAAGGAAAGTACAAGCCGTTTCATTTAGAAGAAGACCTTGGTCTTGATAATTGTGGTCACGGAGAAAAAGGTTGCACAAGTTGCACACGAGCATGCCCACGGTTTCGCGCGTGGGAGCCTGAGGCCGACATGCACCTGTTCGGTCGCCAACGCAAAGACGAAGAAATGTACGGACAATATCGACAACTGTTGATGGTTCGAGCCGCCGACGAGCAGACTCACAAAAAAGGTCAAGACGGTGGATTCGTCGGTGCGATGTTGATCTGGTTATTGAAACACGATTACATCGATGCTGCGTTGACAAGTTTTGTCGAGGGTGACGGATCGTCGTGGAAGGCCCTGCCAGGTCTTGCTCGCACACCAGAAGAAGTGCTTGCATCTTCGGGAAGTCGCTACACATATTCGGCGAATACTTTGGCGATTCGAGACGCACAAAAAGAAGGGTTAAATCGTCTTGCGCTCGTAGGCATGAGCTGTCAATCGTCGGCGTTGCCAATTATGTGGAAACGCAAAGCAGGAAAAATCGGCAAGCCATTTTTGTTCAACATCGGTTTGCTTTGTTCGAAAACTTTTGATGATGCAATTTTTGAAGAATTATTCTTGGCGAAATATGGTTTAAAAAAAGAAGAAATGGTCAAGATGAATATCAAGGGCGTATTTCAAATTTGGATGCGCGACGGCTCGTATCACGAAATTGACCTGAAAGAATGCCACAAATGGACTCGCGAGGGTTGCAAGATGTGTCCAGACTTTGCCGCCGAACACGCAGATATTTCAACTGGTGGAATCGGCGAAGATAACGACTGGACTCTGTGCGTCGTGCGCACAGAACTCGGTGAAGAAGTCATGACCCGCATGATCAAAGATGGTTCAATAATCGCTCGCCCAGCAGAAACAGATGCGACGGCGATGAAGTTGTTGCGGTTGTTGAGTATTGTCAGCCGTCGTCGATGGCCAGAGTTTGGCAATAAGGCTGTCAGCGTTGGTGTACCAGCGCCCAAGAAAAAAGCCGATGGCACTTTGCCTGCGGCGCACTAACGAGCTCTAGCAGACTTCAACTTTATGGATACCGGTTTGTTGCGTGATGCATTAACGCTTGTCGCTGGCGTTGCTACCGGCTTAATGTCTGGCACTTTTGGTGTCGGCGGTGCAGTTATTTCGACACCAGCGATTCGCGCACTGGGTTGCTCGGCGGCACTCGCGGTCGGCACAACACTGCCTTCGATTTTGCCGGGCGCCGTTACTGGTTCGTGGCGTTATCGACACGGCGAACTGATTCGTTGGCGAGTCATTGCGTTTACTGCGCCTAGCGGAATCGTTGCGGCGATTCTTGGCGCGTGGGTTTCGCCACGCATACCTGGCGACGGTCACTTGCTGATGGTTCTCACGGCGTTATTGCTGATGTGGAGTTCAATCAACATGATTCGCAGTGTCAAACCGAGTACAGCAGGCGCGCCTGATGAGGCAACAACGAATCTGCGAAACTCGCAAGATTTTTTGGCGACTTTGACGGGGCTTATCGCCGGTGGATTATCAGGCTTGCTCGGTGTCGGCGGCGGAATCATCATGGTGCCGCTCTTTCGTCGTTGGGTCGGATTGCCGATGAAAAATGCCGTCGCAACTTCGTTGATCTGCGTCGGCGCCTTCGCGATACCGGGCACGATCACCCATGCGATTGAAGGTGGAATTGATTGGCGGCTTGCAAGTTGGCTAACTCTTGGTGTCGTTGCTGGCGCACCATTCGGGTCGAAGATGGCGCTCAAGATGAGCGACAAAAAACTTCAGCGCGTTTTCGGTTTGTTTCTGGCTGTAGTCGCCGCGGTCTACGGTGGTGGCGAACTTCTGGCTTTATAACTATGACTTAGCGCGCAAGTTTCAGCGCGTTAATTTCAGCGCGCCAGTTTCAGCGCGCCAGTTTCAGCGCGGTTTTGAAAATACTGTCAAACATTTTTTCGGTGAGTTTACCCGTAAATGTATTTTGTTGACTCGGATGATATGAACAGACGATTTTATATTTTTTGTGAGCGACGACCACGCCGTGACCAAACTTGGGTCTCGGACGAATCTCTAATTCATCGCAGATTGCTTGAAACGAAAAAGATCCGAGACAAATTATCACCTTGATGTTGGCAAGTAATGCAAGTTCTCGTGTGAGAAATGATGAACATTTTTTGCGCTCAGCAGGCGTCGGTTTGTTGGCAGGTGGTGCGCAGCGAACTGCCGATGTGACCCATGCATTGTGTAAGGTCAAACCATCTGTTCGCGAAATTGATTCTGGCTGCGAGGCCAAACCTGACTTGTGCATCGCGCGATATAACCAGTCGCCGCTACGATCACCTGTAAAAACTCGACCAGTGCGATTTGCGCCATGTGCACCGGGCGCCAAACCCAGAACTAAAACTTGAGCCCGCTTATCGCCGAAGCCAACAATCGGTTTGCCCCAGTAATTTTCTGTCACATACGCGGCACGCTTTTCGACCGAGACTTTTTCACGCCATTTAACAAGGCGTGTGCACTTGTGGCAATCAACTATTTCTTTCGCTAAATCGTCAAGTTCATCACGTTTGCGCACAACACGAGATTATGCGGTGTGCCGATAGTTTGAAGATCTACGATGACCCGCAAAAAATCTCACGCCCCGAAGTCGACCCTGATAATTATGGTTCGGCACGGCAAAACGCCAAGTACGGGCAAGTTGTTGCCGGGTCAGGCAAAAGGCCTTCACCTGAGTGATACGGGCAGGCAAGAAGCCGACGAGGTTGCGCGACGGCTTAGCAACCTTAAAAATGTCGCTGCGATCTATGCCTCGCCATTAGAACGCGCACGCGAAACGGCGGCACCAACCGCGAAACTTTTGAAACACAAAGTGATCATCGAAAAAGGACTGCTTGAATGTGATTTCGGCGACTGGACGGGCAAAGAACTCAGCAAATTGATGAAGCTTCCAGAGTGGTCAACCGTTCAGCGAGCACCAAGTACTTTTCGATTTCCAAAAGGCGAAAGTTTCACCGAGATGCAAACTCGGATGACGACAACACTTGACGCATTGCGCACAAAACATCAAGGCGGAGTAGTGATTTGTTTCTCGCATGCTGACCCGATCAAAGCCGCGGTCGCCCACGCAATGGGCACTCATCTTGATTTGTTTCAACGCATTGTGATTAGCACTTGCTCTGTTAGCGCTGTTTCATATTCGGCGTTTGGGCCCGTAGTGCTGACTGTTAATTCGACAGGTGGCGATCTATCTGAATTGCGGATGTCGTGAGCTCGTACTTTGAGTTTGACGCAACTGACGCATTCACAACTGGCGCACTCGGCGAACCAGGCCAGCGAACATTTGTGTTGCAAGTTCGTGCCGAAGGGCAACGAATCACAATTAAGTGCGAGAAAGAACAGGTTGCAGCGATGTCTGAATACTTGCGCAAACTTCTGGCCGATGCGCCAGATGTTTCGCAGAGACCAATAAAAGACGCGATGCAACTATCAATGCCTGTTGAACCTGAGTTTGTGCTCGGCACCGTCGGCTTGGCATACGACTCAATCAGCGATCGGTTGGTCATTCAACTAGACGAAATCAATATCGCCTCAGACGACGAGACCGACATCGAAAACGATATTCAACAAGATCTTTCAAGAATTCGTGCCAACATCACCCGTGGGCAGGCTGCGGCGTTCTGCGAACACGCAGAAGGAGTGATTGCCTCTGGTCGGCCATCTTGTGTTTTTTGCGGTCGGCCGATTAACAAAGATGGCCATTCGTGTCCGCGAATGAATTAGATCGTTCTTCAGAAATAATCAGTCACTTGCTTCGCGGCGAGATGACTATTGAAATGCGTATGCCATATAGCAGCAACGCAACTTTTCTAGTTTCAATACTTGATCAAGAAAAAACTGTCAAGGCAATTTATAAGCCAATGCGCGGAGAGAAACCGCTTTGGGATTTCGAACCCGGTTTGCATCGGCGCGAAGTAGCGGCGTATCGCCTGGCCGAAGCAATGGGTCTACACTTTGTGCCACCAACAATTTTGCGCGATGGCCCACACGGCGAAGGCTCGGTGCAACTTTTAATTGAAGCCGATCCAGATGAGCACTATTTTGTGGTTTTTGAACAGCGACAAGAATTACACGATCAATTTCGAGCGATGTGCGTTTTTGACATCGTGGCAAACAACACCGACCGAAAGTCTGGCCACGTATTGGTAGACAAAGAATCACATGTCTGGGGAATCGATCACGGTTTGTGCTTTGCCCAGGACTTCAAAATACGAACAGTCATTTGGGAGTTTGGCGGCGAGCAAGTATCTGAAACTTTGCTCAAGGCAGTCGAACCGCTAACTCAAACAGTGCCACTCGAAGTTGCAACTCTACTCAGCGAGCAAGAAGTTGTCGCCATCACCGAGCGCGCGAAATGGCTTCTCGACGGTGCGCGGTTTCCAGTCGACCCATCAGGTCGCCACTACCCCTGGCCACTTGTATAAATGAGAATTTAGTTCTCGAGTTTTTTGGCCAGCACTTCATCAACTGCATCTAACAGTCGTTGTGCATAACTGCGTTCGTCAACGAAGATATTTTCTCCCGAATTGTCAGGTTCAATTCGCCTTGGGTTGGCCAGAAAGTCTGTGAGTAGTCGTTCTAGTTCCAGTTCATCTTCAGCAATAAACACGCCAGTTGTTGTGCGCAACCCGCGTAAATGCTCGTAGCCCGATAAGTTGCACCACTGCGAACTGATCACAGCATCTTTTTTGAAGGCCGGCAAGATAACCGGTATCCCCCTGGCCCGAGAGTCAACAATCGCCGAGGTTCCCTCTGACACAACTACCACCGCCGAGTTGAGTAAATCGCAATATCTAAAGTAGGCCGAAGACACATCATCAAAAGAAATGCTCTGGGCACGATGCGACATGCCCCGCTTGATGTCATCGTCAAGTTCGATCTGCTTATGCGATGCAACAAACTCGTTCATAAAATTCAAACTTTTTGAATCGCCAGTCGGGTAAGGGCGCCAGATTGTTTTAATTTGATTCTTTGGCTGACTGTTTCGAGAAAGTACATTACTGATGCAGTTGAGCCATGGCGCCGAACTAGATGAATCAGCAGTGCTGCCAATGAGTACTAAGTTTTCTTGCTGGCTAGTCGTTGCGATCGTCTTTTTGACGCCAACTTCAACACTGCCGATCGCGATTATCGAGGTTGTGGGCATTTTGTGCATGCGAGCACAAACTTCAACAAGTTGCCGGTTGTAAACCAACATCCGAGTCGGCTTTTTTACCAACGGACTCTTAGAAGATGCGTTATCCCACTTCACAGGTATCAGTAGTGTCGGAATGCCTGCTCGGGTGCCAGCGTCAACTGCCGCGACTACGAAGCCGGCCTGTCGCTGCATGAGGATCACAATCGCATCTGGTGCTTGCTGAACTGCAACTTCTGATAGCCCACAATTTTTGCAAATCTTCGCAACTGCAACTCGAGACCAAAACCAAAAAAATAATTTAGTACCACGCACAAAAGATGGAAACTCTTTGATTATTCTTCGCCAAACCTCGCTGCGATTTCGAAATAACACGGCGAGCCCTGAGAAGCTTTGCCACCGATTCGGAACTTG
>CAMAQQ010000021.1 GCA_945860575.1 Ferrithrix thermotolerans DSM 19514 | reverse complement strand
TCTGGTTCAGTGATGTTCAAATACATTTTCAAATCTTCGGCCTGCGCGTGACCCGTCGCATGCACATCGGCGATACCCGAATGCACGACAGTGGCACCGCGGCGCAACAATGCATCGATGACTTTATTGACATTGTGCTCGTTGCCCGGAATGGCATGACTTGAGAACACAACTGTGTCGTTCTCGCCTACTTTGACATAACGACTATCACCTTTTGCCAACAGCGTGAGTGCCGACATTGCTTCGCCTTGTGACCCCGTCGAGATAATACAAATTTCTTCATCGTCATATTTACCAAGCGAGTCAGAACTAACCAAACTTTTTTCGGGAATCGTCAAAACTTTTAGATCTCGTGCCAGACGAATATTGTTGATCATTGATCGCCCAAGTGGCACGACTACACGACCCGACTCAATTGCCGCGTCAGCGATTTGTTGCACCCTGTGAATATGGCTTGCGAAACTTGCAGTAATGATCCGCTTGCTTCGATGGTCATTGAACAGTTGTCGCAGCACGACGCCGACATCTGACTCACTCGGCGCGTGCCCGCGCTCACCGGCATTCGTTGAGTCGAGCATCAACAACCGAATACCTTCGTTAGACGACAGTGAACCCAACCGTGCAAGATCGGTTCGTCGATCGTCAACTGGTGTCAGATCGAGTTTGAAGTCACCCGAGTGAACAATCACACCTTGCGCCGTATGTAAAGCAATTGCATGAGCATGCGGAACAGAATGCGTTACTGGTATGAACTCAACTTCAAATGGACCAATCTTGATTCGATCGTTGTCATCAACTTCGATGAACTTTGTTTTCTCTGTCAGCCTTGCCTCAGAAATTCGATTTCGCGCCAAACCCAACGTCAGTGCCGAACCATACAATGGAAACGAAGCATCTCGTAATAAATATTGCAATGCACCCACGTGATCTTCATGTCCGTGTGTCGCCACGCAACCAACTATTCGGTCCTTGTTTTCAAGTAACCAAGTGAAATCTGGGATGATCACATCTATGTCGTCGCCGTGTTCAGCCTTCGGGAACATCAAACCACAATCGATCAGCAAGATTTTTTTATCTTGCTCTATCGCCATGCAGTTGCGGCCTATTTCGCCAAGTCCGCCAAGAAACGAGATGCGAACTGGTTTTGGCATTAAATATTTTGTTAGCGACTAGCGGCAACGCGCGCCGCTTGCAAACTGCCGAAAACTTTTGCTGCCCGCTCGGCAAGTCCGCTCGGCGGCGGCCCCATCGGTAATCTCGCCTCACCGACATTAAGACCCAAGTGATTCATCATCGCCTTACTCGGCAATGGATTCGGATTTTCATCGCCGGTTTCAAAAGCAAAACTTTCTAACATTCTTACGTTCACTGCGCGCGCACCCGCGATGTCGCCAGCATTCCATTTTTTAAACATTTCTTGGTGATCGACACCTGTCCAATGTGTCGCCACGCCGATTACGCCGACTGCGCCGATCGCCATGAGCGGCAAAGTCAAACCGTCATCGCCACTGAGAAGTTCAAAACTTTTTGGCACTTGGGTCATCAACATCGCCGTTTCAGCCGGGTTACCACTGGCATCTTTTAATGCGGCAACATTTTTCACTTCGTTCGCAAGTTTTACGAGTGTCGCAGTTGAAATCTTTCGACCAGTACGCACTGGAATGTCGTAAACAACAACCGGAAGCTCCGTTGCGGCACAAACTGCCGACATGTGAGCCAAGATTCCCGATTGCGACGGCCGATTGTAATAAGGACCAACAGCAAGCACGCCTGCGATGCCTAATTTCGAAGCCTGTTTCGTAAGGTGAATTGAATGACGAGTGTCGTTCGTAACCGTGCCAGCAATAACGGGGATCGTCACTGCTTCAACGGTCGCCGCAAACAATGCGAGTTTCTCATCGTCGGTCAGGGTTGACGCTTCACCAGTTGTGCCACCAACAACTAACCCGTCGTTACCATTTTCTTGTAGCCATTTTGCGAGACGACACACGCCGTCAAGATCTAGTTCACCGTTTTTATCAAACGGAGTGACCATTGCTGTGAGTACTTGACCGAATCTTGGCATGGCTAGATGCTAGTCAGTCAAGAACTCACGGCCGTATGGATTTATGCACCGAATCAGTGCGCTGCTTCAACCTCATTGCCAAGTTCGAACTTTAGGTACTCGTCACCAGTGTTCTCCCAGTCTTCGAACTGAATTACACCCATCTCTTCAAAACGATGACGCAACCAAAAATCGTTGCGGTCGAGCAAACCAAGCTTCTTGCAGTTCGGCACAATCTTGGCGAATAACATCTGCTGGAATACTTTGCGAGTTGGATCGTTGATCAACAATGGGATTACCGATTTAGGATCGACACCCATGTACTGCCAAACCTCTTGTTGCAAGAAACGGTCACGCATACGAATGCTGGCCTCATAGGCGAACTCTTGTCGCTCCATGATTTCTGCATCGCTCATTCCGTCATAGACCTCTTTGAGGCTCAAAACACCGAACGCCACGTGACGGGCTTCGTCGCTCATTACATAACGAAGAAGTTTTTTGAGCAACGGCTCACCGGTTAGTTGATGGAGGTAACCAAACGCAGCGAGTGCAAGACCCTCAACCATGATCTGCATTCCAAGATATGTCAAATCCCAACGCGAGTCTTTAACAATGTCGTCAAGCAACAAACCCAAGTGAGCATTAATTGGGTATCCACCTTCAAGTTTCTCATCTAGATATCTCGCAAATACTTCGACGTGTCGTGCTTCGTCTACAACCTGAGTGCTGGCATATAATTTTGCGTCGTACCAGGGCACAGTCTCAACAATTTTGCCTGTGCAAATCAGTGCACCCTGCTCGCCGTGAAGAAACTGCGAAAGCATCCACTTGCGACTTTGAATACCGAACTCGAGCCATTCTTTGTCGCCCCAAGTTGCAAGTTTTGTGTCGGCGTACCAACTTGCGTCTACACCGTTGCCAATTGCGGCCTGGTCGGCTGCAACAGTCTTTTCAATGTCAACTGGTGTCTCCCACGGCAAATCGGTGGTGCCATTCCATTGACTCGTCTTGGCTTTCTCATAAAGTTTGCGCAATGGTGGTCGGGTCAACGAATAATCCCAAGTGAAAATCGTGTCGGCGTTGTTCTTGACAACATGCTCAATTTCATTTGTCGGCGTGATCGGAATACTGAGGATCGCTTCAATATTGTTGATTTGATCTCGACCGATAATGTCTTGGTTTTGCTTTTCTGTGATTGACATAATTTCCTTTGCTTTTTGGTTGATTGTTTGGTTACTTAACTTATTTTTTAAATTCGTGAATATTGATATGCGTATGCAAAAACTTGACGACGCTCGCCTCATTGCCGAAGTCGTATCTATCTGAAGGTGTCAAGAAGTAAGAAATTACGAGACGAGCCAAAACTTCAACTAGCGCATCGGCTTCGCGCTTCGGCAAAAAATCAGCAACCAACGGCGCCAAATAGGATGCGGCAACGCGCACAATACGCGACAAGCCATCGATTGTGAACTGCATCAAGGTGGTGCCCGGTTCGGTGGCCAGCATCATCGCCAAGTGCTGATCGTTGCGCAACTCGGTGGTTGCCGACACGATGCAACGCACGAGCAAATCTTCAAGCGACTTTGCGCCATCGGAACGATCTAGCAGTGTCGAGAAAAATTCATCAAGTGAGCGCACATGCAGTGCCTCAAGCAAAACTTCTTTGCCACCTGGAAACATTCGATAAACGGTTGCGCGCGAAACATTTGATAAATCGCAGACGTCGGCAACGGTGAACCGCGATACTCCCCATTTTTCAATCGCCAATTTGGTGGCATCTAGAACGCGCGTTTCAACTTCAGTGAACGACGCCTGGTTTGTAAAAACTGCTGAAGCCATAATGAGACAATAAGACCCTAACCGTCTCACTGTCAAGTAGTGCTAGTTTTGCCTGTAATTGACAGACGTTCTCTAGAAAGGAACCCTACATATGACCACCAAATCACGTTTCACACGCTTGGCGATAATTCTCGGCAGCACTGCGGCACTTGGCCTCGCCAGTTGCGGTAGTGACGATTCGAGCTCAGCCTGCCCGACCATCGAGTCAGGCAAATTGACAATTGCGACTGGCACGCCGGCTTTTGAGCCTTGGGTTGTTGGTGACGCGCCAGAATCTGGCGAAGGTTTTGAAGCCGCGATTGCATATGCGGTGGCCACTGAACTTGGTTATACGAATGAAAATATAGTTTGGGTGAGAACAGGCTTCGACGAAGCGGTTCAACCAGGTGCAAAAAACTTTGACTTCAACTTGCAACAATATTCGATCACCGAAGAGCGCAAGGCAACAGTAAGTTTCAGCGACCCGTATTACTCGACGAACCAAGCGGTGGTCGGCTTTGCTGACTCGCCTGTTGCCAGTGCAACAAAACTTTCAGAACTCAAAGAACTAAAGTTTGGCGCGCAGTCAGGCACCACAAGTCTTGATTTCATCCTTAATGTGATCAAGCCAACTAGCGAACCGTTTATCTACGACGACAACGCTGGCGCTAAAGCGGCGCTTGAAGCAAAACAAATTGATGCGATTGTTGTCGACTTGCCAACAGCGTTCTACATCAGCGCTGTCGAAATTGAAGGCTCAAAAGTTATCGGTCAGTTTCCGCTGAGTGATGCGGTCGCCGCCGACAATTTCGGATTGCTGTTCGACAAAGACAACAAACTTGTTGACTGCGTCAACACTGCTCTTGGTGCACTCAAAGAGTCGGGCAAACTTGCCGAGATCGAAAAAACTTGGCTCGCCGATAAAACAAATGCGCCAGTTATAACCCTCGACTAACTAGCTCTCACCCAATACGGAAACAAAAACTCAACGCCAGAAGTTCGAACGACGACAGCGCCAGCGCAGCAGCATTATCGCTGCGCTGAGCACTGTCGTTGTTGTTTCGTCTCTCGTTTTCGCGATTCCGAAGTTGCCTCGTTGGGATCGCGTTAAAGAATCATTCTTCAATGGCGAGAGGTTGATTGATTCGTTTCCACGGTTGCTGGACGCATTTGTTTTAGACATCAAAATTTTTGCATGGTCAACGCCTGCAATTATCGCCTTGGCTTTAGTTTTGGCGATCGCCCGCAGCTCGCGCAATCCTGCGCTGTTTCCGATTCGAATTTTCGTGATCGGTTATATCGACATCATGCGTGGTGTGCCTGTGATTTTGTGGATATACCTGATTGGTTTTGGCGTGCCAGGCGTCGGACTCGAGCGTCCATTCAATTCGCCACTTCTCTGGGGGTCGGTTGCCCTTGTACTTACATATGGTGCATATATTGCCGAAGTTTTTCGCGCTGGCATCGACAGTGTTCATGAATCCCAACGAGCGGCTTCGCGAAGTTTGGGGCTTTCAAACTGGCAGACGATGCGCTTTGTGATATTGCCCCAGGCAATTCGTCGCGTGGTGCCGCCTCTCATGAACGATCTGGTGAGTCTGCAAAAAGATGTCGCGCTCGTCAGTCTGATCGGGCCAATCGAGATTTTGCGCCAAGCCAATATTGATAAGGCCAAGTTTGCCAACTTCACGCCTTACATAGGGGCGGCGATCATTTTTTTGATGATCACGATTCCACTTACACGAACAACTGATTATTTACTGGCCCGCGAGCGCAAACGCACTTCAGCGACGAGGGTTCGATGAAACTTCAATTGATTGACGTTCATAAAAGTTTTGCCGAGCGAAAAGTGCTTGCTGGCCTCGACCTTGAAGTGAACGCTGGTGAAGTTGTCTCGTTTATCGGCTCTAGTGGTTCGGGCAAAACTACATTGTTGAGATGCGTCAACTTGCTCGAGCCAGTTGATGTTGGAGCAATTTTTCTAGACGGAGATGAGATCTCGCAGGTTGGTCGAGATCCAGACCCGATTCGCCGCAGAATTGGCATCGTATTTCAGAGTTTTAATTTGTTTCCACACATGAGTGTGCGACGCAACATTACGCTCGCATTAACCGAAGTACTCAACAAGTCAACTCAAGAGGCAGACGAAACAGCCCATGCGTTACTTAAGCGTTTTAACTTGAACGAAAAGATTGACGCCTACCCAGACCAACTTTCAGGCGGTCAGCAACAGCGCGTCGCGATTGTGCGTGCCCTGGCGATGAACCCCGAAGTGTTGTTGCTTGATGAAATTACGTCGGCGCTTGACCCAGAACTGGTCGGTGAAGTGCTGGATGTGGTGCGCGAACTCAAGGGCAGCGGTATCACGATGTTGATTGCAACCCACGAGATGAACTTCGCTCGCGAAATCAGTGATCGAGTTTGTTTTCTTGATTCAGGTCAAATCGCCGAACAAGGTCAACCCGAACAGATTTTTAATAATCCGATTGACGAACGAACTAAGCAGTTCCTACGTCGAGTTCAGGCAGTTGGCAGAACGTAATCTGCGTATTTTTCGCGAAGTGTTTTTTTAGAGAACTTACCCACGCTCGTTTTCGGTACTTCGTCGATGAACACCACATCGTCAGGCACTTGCCATTTGGCAAGTCTTGGTCGAATGTAATCAAGCACTTCATTCTTAGTAAGCGATTCTCCAGGGTTAAGCACAACACACGCGAGTGGTCGCTCTGACCACTTCGGATGCGGCACACCTACAACTGCTGCTTCTTTGATTTTTGGATGCGACATCAGTTCGTTTTCAATTTCTACTGACGAGATCCATTCACCACCGGTCTTAATCAAATCTTTCGTGCGATCAACAAGACGAATGCGACCAGATGAATCCATTGTCGCAACATCACCAGTGCGTAGCCAACCGTCATCGGTGAAACTTTCGCCGGCGCGAGCATCGTTGTAATAAGTCGATGCAATCCACGAACCTGCGCACTGCAACTCGCCACTAGTTTCACCATCCCATGGAACAGGCGTAGTAGTGCCCGGCAAGACGACGCGACAGTCGACGCCAAAATTGATTGTGCCTACAGTTGTACGAAGTTCGGCCTGCTCTTCGATTGATTTCTGCTGATCAGCAAGCGACAAATTGCAAGTCGCGGCGATTGGGCTCGTCTCGGTCATACCCCATGCTTGCAAGATTGGTAGACCAACAGTTTCGCGATACCCCTCGCTCAACGCCTTCGGAACAGCGCTTCCACCCACCGGTATGACACGCAACGACGAAGTGTCGCGACCTTTGAGTTCAGGCAACACGCTCATCCAAATGGTTGGCACACCTGCCGCCACAGTTACTTTTTCGTCCACGATTAAATTGGCGATTGCTTTGCCCGACAAATCTGGTCCAGGCAACACGAGATTCGCACCACACGCGACTGCCGCGTGTGCGAGTCCCCATGCGTTGGCGTGAAACATTGGCACGACAGGCAAGATCACATCGCTCTCGCGCGCACCGAGCGAGTCGACCATCATCGCGCCCATAGTGTGCATAAATGTTGAGCGGTGACTATAGACAACGCCTTTTGGGTTGCCCGTTGTGCCACTCGTATAGCACATGCTGGCTGCGCGATTTTCGTCGGTAATTTCAAACTCCGCGCCGGTTACATTTTTGATCAATTCTTCGTAGTCGTACATCTGCATACCGGGCACAGAATCTGGCACATCGCCTTTTCCGTCGTTCATGACGACGAGATGTTTGACAGTTTTAAAAGTCGGCAACAGTGGCGCAATCAAACCGAACAACGAACGATCAACAAAAACGACTTCATCTTCAGCGTGATTGGCAATGTAAGTAAGTTGCTCGGGAAACAAACGAATATTCAGCGTGTGCACGACGCGACCAGTGCAGGGTGCTGCGAAATAAAGTTCAAGATGTCGTGCTGTGTTCCATGCGAAGGTGGCAACTCGCCCATCTGCTGAAATTTTTAATTTGTCAAGGGCTCCACCAAGTTGACGCGTTCGTGCCGCCCACTCACCATAACTAATTCGATCTTTACCTACTGCCGTTGCGGTCGTGATGATTTTTTCTGAGTGGTATTTTTCGGCCCGCTCGAATATATGCACCATTGTCAACGGTGTGTTTTGCATTAAACCCTTCATTGCGCCCCCAAAAAATTGAATTCAGTTAGTTTCAATTCACTCATTAAAATTAGCAAGTCAGTTAGTATCTGACAAATGCGAAAAGCCGTTCTAATGCTGACATCGTTATTGTTTGTGGTCGGCACGATTGGCAGCAATATCGGGCCGGCGCTGGTCGATGAACGACCGCGACTTGTGTTGATCTTAAGTTCACGTAACCGAAACCTGTTCGGCTCGGTGCCGTTTATTGATCTGTTGAGTTACTCGGTCATTGGCTTCACTCGCGTGCTCATCGCTGGCATCGCACTCTTTTTAGTCGGTCGTTGGTATGGTACAAAAGCACTCGGCTGGGTAGAAAGCAACATGGGTGAACTGCCAGCAATTTATAAATGGACAGAACGCGCGGTCGACAAAGCAGGACCCGCGATTCTTGTACTGATGCCTGGCAGCAATATCGTCTGCTTGCTGCTTGGGCATCGGCGCATGTCGCCCAAAAAGTTCGTGCCGTTATTGATGGTCGGTATCTCGTTAAAACTAGTCGTGTTGTGGCGAGGTGGAAAATTGTTCGAAGAACAGATTCGTGACTTTTTAAGCTATATCGAGCGCTATCAATGGTGGGTTGTTGGTGGTCTGTTCGTAGCATCAACCTTGCAATCGGTCCGTAAGGGTCGACCAAAAACCAACTAACCCCACCTCACGACTTGGAGAAATCATGGCATCAAAAAAGAAAATCGCAAAGAAAAATAAGAAAAAGGCAGTCAAAAAGACTGTTAAGAAAGTCATCAACAAATCTGCCAAGAATAAATCTGTTAAGAAAGCCGTCAAAAAATCTGGCGCAACTGTCACATTAGGCGGCAATCCTGTTTCAGTAAGTGGCAAATTGCCAGCAACAGGCAAGCCGTTACCAAAGTTTTCGCTAACAACTAGCGCGCTACAAGACATCAGCAACAAAGACATCGCCGGCAAGCGCGTGATCTTCAACATCTTTCCGAGCATCGACACTCCAACTTGCGCGACCAGCACCCGTAAGTTCAATGAGATCGCTTCAAGTCTGCAAAACACCGATGTTTATTGCGTGTCGGCTGACTTGCCATTCGCCCAAGGTCGCTTTTGTGGCACCGAGGGTTTGAGCAATGTCAAGACTGCTTCGTCGTTCAGATCAAATTTTGGCGCAGCATTCGGTGTCAATTTAACGAGCAGCGTTCTAAAGGGTGTAATGGCTCGTGCGGTTGTCGTCGCCGATGAAAAGGGCAAAGTTCTGCATACTGAACTCGTGAGCGAAATCGCCAACGAACCAAATTACGACGCTGCCATCAACTCACTGCGCTAGCCGCCGTTGTTGCTGGTGTTTTTGTTGCTACTATCCGTCATTTCGGCGGTGGTGTAGCAACCAACTGGCGACATCTTTGCTTCGTCATACAACGTATTGTCACCCAATTCTGCTTCCCATGCAGCGAAGGCAGAGCTAAGCGTTGCAAGTAGCGCCGTCTTTTTTGACGGGTCAAGGAAGCTTGACAAACAAGCGTGCCAGGACGCATTAGACCCCTTCTTGGAAAAGAAAACGCCAGTCTCGAGAATGCCAAGTCCTTTGGCTTTCCAGTGCGGGTTGTAATCACCGACGATGCCAATCTTCTGCCCAGCCGTCACCTTGTCTCCCACCTTCACAGTTGGGTTAAGGATGTGCTCATGTTCGTACAAAATGTATGCGCCGCCTTGCATGCATGCCATACCTGGTGGAGCAACACGCACACTGAAATCGTTGCTGTAGAGCTTTGGAACATCGCAAACTGTTCCACTCACCATCGAGATGACAGACGTTCCGAGTGGAAGATAGAAGCCATATTGAGGCTCCACCATTCCCTGGACAACTGCACCAATCGGGCCTATCAATAGACGGTACATAGCGTTGTCTGATGCAGCAGTTGGCCCAGTAAATGTCGGAGGAGTCACGCCTTTAATCAACATGTCGCCGGCTTTACCTGTAGCGGTGGAGTAATCAGTGAAGTTGAAACCCCAGTTTTGAATAATCGCTGGAATGTCTCGTTGGGATGTTGGCTGCGTTCCAGAGCTTGCCGAACCCGAACTGCCGCTGCCGGTTGAACTTTGCGCCACCCAAATAAGTTTCTTGCCAACCTTGGTGCATTTGAATGTTGCGCTTCCAGATTTGGCTGTTGCACCAGCCTTGGCGCATTTGCCACCTGCCGAATTGGCCGCACTTGCCAGCGAAGCGGTCGTAGCTATTACTGACACAACTATTAAAACCATACCGACACGCTTACATGTCACTTTGTAAAAATCTTTCATAATGCAAAGATATCGTGCGCAACCAATACAGGTAAACACTCCTTGTGGCACTTGCGATCTAGTCGTTTAAACCAACTAAATATTGAGAAACTTGTCGAGCCCGAGGGTGAATCCCTTGTGCTCGGCAATTTTTTTGCACGCAAGAACCACGCCAGGCATAAAACTTGCTCGGTCGATAGTGTCGTGCCGAATCGTTAATGTCTGACCTTGAGTGCCTAATACGACTTCTTGATTGGCAACAACGCCGCGCATGCGAACTGCATGAATTGGAATATCCGCCGGGCCACGCGCGCCGCGTGCACCAGCAATCGCTTCGTGTGTTGTTGGATCTTTAGCCCAAGTACTGCTGGCCGCAGCCATTCGATTCGCAGTTGCAATTGCCGTACCTGACGGCGAATCTGCTTTGCCGTCGTGATGAATCTCGATTATCTCTGCTGTGTCGAAAAACGGTGCGGCGATTTCGGCGAAGCGCATCATCAAAACTGCGCCGATGGCAAAGTTCGGGGCAACGATGCAGTTACTAGACGAGAACATCTTTTTGAAATCTTCGATGTCTTGATCGGTGAACCCAGTCGTGCCGACAACTGCGTGAACATTGTGCATTGCTAACCACGGCAAGTTGATGCGTGAAGCTGCAGCCACAGTGAAGTCGACAGCAACTTCAACCTTTGCATCGGCGAGAGCACGCAGATCTTTGGCAATCGTTATGCCTTCAACCGTCGAACCAGAAGCAGCAGAGTCAACTGCCGCAACCAGTTCTAGATTTTTATCGGCCGAAATTGCGGCGCAGACTGTTTGTCCCATCCGCCCCGCAGCACCAATTACACCGACACGAATTGTCATGTCAGTCGATGCCTATTGATCGTTTCGCAAATCGCGGTCAAACTCTTCTTCGAAACTCACACTGACTGCATCTGATGGCGCACTGCGATCATTTCGCGGACGATCGTTGCGGTCGTTTGAACGCGGGCGATCACTACG
>CAMAQQ010000020.1 GCA_945860575.1 Ferrithrix thermotolerans DSM 19514 | reverse complement strand
GCCGTCATTGCCATTATCTTCGCGCCATCAAGAACTGCTTTATCGGCATCTTTACTCGCAGTGAACTCTGCGAACTGCGCACTATGTAAAGACACACCATGTGGTGCGACTTGCAACATCGGATGAATAGATGGCACGAGATAACTGAGGTTTCCCATATCTGTAGAACCTCCACCTGTGCCTGGTAGAAAATCTGTTGTCAATTCGCGGCCAAGTTGCGCAGAGTTCTGCACATAACTCGTGAGCAATGGAAGATTGTCAACTAAATCTGCGTACGTATTTTTTTGCCAATCAAAACTTATTGTGCAATCAGCGGCCATTGCTCCAGCCTCCAAACATTTTGCAATTCGCGCCTTGAGCGGTTGAAGCGATTCGATCGTGTCCGAGCGTACATACCAATCCATTTCTGCTTCGCGTGGAACGATGTTTGGTTTTTCACCTGATTTTGTGAAAATTCCGTGGACACGCTCGGTTGGCCGAATGTGTTGACGCAACGCGGCGACATTCATATAACCAAGTACGGCGGCGTCAAGAGCGTTCTTGCCTTTATTCGGAGAGACCGCGGCGTGCGCAGCCAAACCTTGATACCGCACGAAAAGTTGCTGTATCGCAATCGCATTCATTCGAGCCAGATCACGATCAGAAGGATGAATCATCATCGCTGCGTCGATATTTTTGAACGCGCCTTTTCGGGCCATTTCAACTTTGCCTCCACCACCCTCTTCGGCAGGTGTACCCATCAAGCGTAAATTTCCGCCACAGACCTCGGCTACTGCGCTTAATGCGACGCCGGCACCCAGACCAGCAGCAGCGATGATGTTGTGTCCGCAGGCGTGTCCGATACCTGGCAAAGCGTCATATTCACAAAGCACAGCGACAGTTGGGCCCTTACCCCCGCGCACCGAAACATCAAACGCCGTCTCTAGTTCAAACGCACTTCGCTCAACTTTAAGTTTTGAATCAGAAATATATTGCGTAAGCGTGTCATGGGCGAATTTTTCTTCAAAATTCAACTCTGGGTGTGCGTGGATTTCATGACTGATTGAAATTAGGTCAGCGGCACGGTTATCGATGTCTAGACAAACTTGCTGTTTAATCTTGGCGATATCAATTTTGGTCATAAGCAAATGATAACGACTACCAATAAAGGGTTAAAGCGTCGGCAACCAGCCTGAATTTGCAGTGCTTTATGCCAGAAAACCTATGACCGTCAACATATAAATCGGGCTTACTAAAACAATCAGCATCAAAACTTGTGAGTTGCTTGACCGATATTTGTGGATGTGGCAAGTGCGTGGCAAGTCTGAGTCGGCGTGAGGCGATCAATCTCTGCGTGAGATTCATTTCAGCATTCACGGTCATGAGATCGAACTTTCCATCATTGGGATGAGATCGCGGTGCGCAATCCCAATCGCCGATAAAACTGGTGTTCATCGTCGCCATGATTTCACCACGCCACCAAGATTTTCGCAACAGACCATAACCCAATGCCAAGACTGTTTGCTCTTTGTTCAAGCTATCTATGAAGACAATTTCAATCAAGTCAAATGGTGTTGCATGCATTGTCGGGGCATTGGTGTTGGCACCACTTGAGCCGAGGGTCCTTGCTAAATTCGATTTTGAAATTGCAATCGCGGGAAAAGCCCGTTTTTGAACACGACATTCGGTGACAAGTTGGGATGCATCTGCGTCGCTCTTGCAGATCACAAGATTCTCTGGGCGAGCAACAGTTGATCCCCAGTTCTCATTTTTGCGAATGGTCATTGCAACACAGAACCCTGAGAAGCAGCGACTACCCCACGAAGAAGCGCCTGTGAAGCGGCAAGTGCCGAATCTCGAGTCTCTTGCACCAACGCAACGAGCGAAATTTGTCTGAGAAGATCAATTAGTTGTTTCATCGTGCGTACGAAGTCTCCAGCGGTGAGGTCTTCGTTCAGAATGTCGATTAGTTCGTCACCACTCGCCCAGGCAAAAGTTACATCCATCAACCCTGCGTCCAGAGATCGGCTGGGTGTGAGTCCTGATGATTCTTCGTCGTGACGGATCTTGTTACTCAGTGCCTGAAGAGATTTCCATTTAGAGGCCAATGTCGTGGGAATAATCGCGCGTGGTGGATCTTCTGCCCGTCTGAATTCGTAGACAAATGTGCTCAGCAAAGATGCCAACTCTGCCGCACTTAAATCGTCGAATAAGCCGACAGTGAGCGCTTCAGCCACCACTAGATCCAACTCGTGAAAGATTCTCGCAAGGGTGCGCCCTTGATCGGTGAGGTGCCATGCCGACACATACCCGCGTCGTTGCATCAACTGCACTAAATCATCAAATTTTGCACTTACCGATTGTACGGATTTATCGATTCGCGCTTCCATGCTCGCAAGTTCGTTGTCGATTCGGTCGGCTGATTTTGCAGCGATCAGGCGCCTGCGCAATTCTGGATCTTGTGAAACCGCGTGCGATAAATCGTTGAAGTTTTTTGCAGCAGTCGGCTTCGCATTGCCCTTGTTTGGTTTCGTACGCATAACACGCAACGCGACTTCTTTTATGAATTTGGGACTTGTGAACGCATATGACTCTGGTAAAACAATGTGACCTTGCTTTATTGGCGGAACGTCAAAATCACCTGCTTGCAACTGCAGCACGGCTTTAGTCGCTGCAATTAGAGTCAACTTTGTGCCGTTAACACGTTGAGCAGTGGCAATAACTGCAGCTTTAGTTTCACGACCAGCCTTCGGCACAAGAATCAGATCTCCAGGTTTGAGCGAGTCAACCGCGTCAATAATTTGTCTTGCATCAGGACGAACTTCGAAAGCGTTGCGGTATTCGTCGATATCGCCATATGGGCTCGTGGCCTGCTCGCGAAGTCGATCACGTTCTTTGCTTCGTCGCGTGATTCGTGCCTGCAGTTCAACTACATCTCGCCCACTTTGAAACTGGGCGAACGAAAGATTCAGCAAGTGATGTGCCTCTTGGCGCGAATGCGTTTGAATCAAATTGGCCGCCATGTTGTAGGTGGGACGAAACGCCGATGTCAACTTGAAAGATCGACTCAACGCCAGTGCCGCAACTTGTTCAAAAGAAACGAACTGGTTGTACAACACCAAAGCATGTCCAACGGTGTCAATGCCGCGTCTACCCGCGCGTCCCGTGAGTTGCGTATATTCTGACGCCTTGAGCGGTTGATGGTGTTCACCAGTAAATTTTGTCAGTTTGTCAATTACCACGGCTCTGGCCGGCATGTTCAATCCGACGGCCAATGTTTCGGTTGCAAAAACTAAACGCACCAGCCCACGAATGAAACACTCTTCAACGATTTCTTTGAAAGCGGGTATCAGACCAGCATGATGGGCACCGATACCCGACTCAAGTTGATTGGCAAACTTCGAAAAACTCAAAGCAGCGAGGTCATCATCAGAAAAGTTAGTTACACGCAGATCAATGATTTCAGAGATTTCAGTTCGCTGTTCGGGTGTGGTCAATCGAATTCCTGCGCGTACACAAGATTCGGCTGCCTCGTCACATTGGTTACGACTGAAAATAAAAATTATCGCCGGCAACAAATCTTGCTGCTCCAGTAATTCAGCGACCTCGACTCGAGACGGCGAGAACAGCCTCGAGCGCTTGCCGGCGGGTTTGTTGCGCCGATCTTGGCGATTTTGAGAGCCTTGGCCCGATCGAAAATTACCGCGTTGTGCCGACTGGGTTGCATGTTGCTCTAGACGAGTGACTTCAGGGTTTGCATGTCCGTTGACAATCGTGTCGAACATTGAAACTTGGTGTGTTGAAGTATCCCCGACGACGAAGTGATTTATCAATTCAACGGGACGCTTCTCTTCGACAATCGGAACGGTTCGACCACGAACGGTGCTCAACCATTCGGTTACTTCTGTGGCGTTGGATACGGTTGCCGATAAACAAACCAATTGCACAGTCGGCTCAAGATGAATGATTACTTCCTCCCACACTGGGCCTCGATAAGCATCTTGCAAGAAGTGAACTTCGTCAAGTACAACGACTCCGAGGCGATTCAATGCTTCAGACCTTGCATAAATCATGTTGCGCAACACTTCGGTTGTCATCACCAATATCGGAGCGTTCGTGTTGATGCTGTTGTCGCCAGTCAACAATCCGACTTCTGATTTTCCATAATGCGCCACCAGATCGTTGAATTTTTGATTCGATAGTGCCTTGATCGGTGCAGTATAAAAGGCCCGCTGTTTTTGTTTAATCGCGACATCAATCGCGTATTCTGCGATCAAGGTTTTACCCGAACCGGTTGGGGCTGCGACCAATACCGAACTGCCGGCATCTAAGGCATCAATTGCGTCTATCTGAAATTTGTCTAGGGCAAAGTCGTATCTCGCGATTATCGACTCTCGGCTTGGACGCGACATCAGATTCTTTTTCTAATTGGAGGACACTCCCCGACGGCGAATCACCATGAAACCGACAAGTATCGCGACAAAATACAAAACCGTCAGGGGTAATCCGAGGGCCAACAGTGTTATCGGGTCACCACTCGGTGTGATCACAGCAGCCACGAAGAAAATAACGACGATTGCATAACGCCATTGTTTTAACAATGTACGTGGTGTCAGAACTCCGGCTAACTGCAGAAAAACAATCAGTAGCGGAGAGAGAAACCCCACTCCGAAGGCCAAAATCATCAAAGTGACAAGGCTGATGTACTTGGTTATTTGAAATGCTTGGTTTACTTCGGTGCCAGACCATGAAATCAAAAATTGCAACGCTCTTGACAGTGTCCAATACGCAAGCGAGCATCCGAGGCTGAATAAAAGAACAGCGGAGGCTATGAACGGGATCGTGTACTGCTTTTCTTTCTTGTTCAATGCAGGCACGATGAATCTCCAGATTTGCCAAAGCAAAACCGGAAGCGCCAAAATTAGACCTCCGTAGCCGGCGATTTTCATTCGCGCCGACAAACCATCCAGCGGACCAAGGGCGAACAATGACCCGTCGCAGTTGAAGTCGGGACGAGTTGCGCAAAGGTCGCGGTACGGCTTGGTCAAGAACCTCAAAACTGGATCATAAAACGCAAGCACCCCAGCAGCACCAAGTGCAACAGCCAAAATTGAACGGACAAGACGCATTCGCAGTTCGGCTAGGTGGTCGACAAGTGACATTGAGTTTTGCCCGTCGACAGACTTGGCTT
The DNA here is from genome assembly GCA_945860575.1 of Ferrithrix thermotolerans DSM 19514. Classification (GTDB taxonomy): domain Bacteria; phylum Actinomycetota; class Acidimicrobiia; order Acidimicrobiales; family Ilumatobacteraceae; genus BACL27. Next base: position 6,138 of record CAMAQQ010000020.1, on the reverse strand, counting down.
GAGATCTAAATGCCATCGCTTACCCTTTGGATTTTTTTGACTGAGGCTTCTTGGCCGCTGAAGTCTTCGTAACCGTCTTCTTCTTGCCTGTCTTATTCGTCGTTTTCATTGTGGCCGTCTTCTTCACAGGCTTTTTCGCTGGGTTTTTTGTCGTTGATTTCTTAGGCTTCGGTTTGGTGATCTTGGCCGACGAAGGTTCGAACTTAAATTTGGCTGCGTCGTCTTTGCGTTGTTGAGCAATTTTTGCAGCATTGGCGATTCCTTCGGCAATATCTGTGTCGTCATCTTGGTCTGAATCCGACTGTTCTGAATCTTGAGTCTGTGCGTCCGCATCGGCTGCGCTATACGGAATAAAAGTGGGCTCGACAATTTCTTTTGCGGCAGATTCAAATTCACTCGCGGTATCCGTGAAAAGAGCTTTCATCGAGTTGGTTGTATTCATCATTTCTTTTAACGGCTCATCCATCACTTTACGAAAGTCTGTTTGAACTCCAGATGACATTCGCTTTAATTCGGCATAAAGTTTGCCCACCCGTCTAATTGCGTCCGGCAATTTTTCAGGGCCGAGCACCACGAGACCAATGATCAGCAGGAACATTACTTCGCTGCCGGTCATGTTAAACATGTTCAAAGTCTAGGAGAAACCTTCGCATATCATTTGTGTGTGCAACAGCGTCTGCCCTCAAAATTTGAACGACCGATTTTGTTCGCACACCGTGGTGCAAAGGCACACAGTGCCGAGAACACTCTTGAGTCTTTTGAACTGGCCATGCGGCTCGGCGCTACAGGTTTGGAGACTGATGTCTGGCTCACTAAAGATGGTCAAGTTATCTGCGATCATGATGGAGTCGTCAACAAGCGTCTGAGGCGAATACCGATCAATAATTTCAATCGCGCCGAGTTGGCGACTTCGATACCGAGCCTGGACGAATTATTCATGCGATGCGGCACCGATATCAACTATTCGATTGACGTTTGTGACGAATCGTCAATAGAAAGGATCAATGAATTGATTTCTCGTGTTGGTGGTGATTTCGCAAAAAAGGTTTGGCTCTGTAGCCCTAATTATTCGTCACTTTGTGAATGGCACGAGAAATACCCGGCTTTGCAATTAGTCAATTCAATTCGTTTATCTAAGATCACAGAAGGCCCAGAGCGTCGTTGTGCGAATCTTGCAAAAAATGGGATTACGGCGTTGAATATGCATCACACCGATTGGAATGGAGGTCTAGTTGCCCTGACGCATCGTTTCGGTTTGGCGGCCTTCAGTTGGGATATTCAGCACAACGAGTTGCTTTGCAACGCATTTCGAATGGGAGTTGACGCAGTTTTCAGCGACTGGACAGATCGGATGGTTGATGCCTTTAGAACCGAATTCGGCGATTAGGCACTTGCTATAGAAGTTTCCACTCGCTCAGAGGCCAAAGCAATACAAACGCTTGACCAATAATCAAATCTCTCTTGATTGGTCCGAACATACGGCTGTCAAATGATTGGGGCCGATTATCGCCCATCAAAAATATTTCATCAGACCCCAAAATAATCGCCTCCATGTCTACTGTGCTGCAACGATCAGCAGGATCGGTCATTTCGGTATCCCGTTTGGGCAGATAGGGCTCAGCAAGTTCAGCGCCGTTGATGTAGACAACACATTTAGTAATAGCGATTGTCTCGCCACCAAGGGCGATTACCCGCTTGATCAGATCGTCATGTTGGATTTCATCGCCATTTGGTATCGCCCGATCAAACACGACGACGTCACCGCGGTCAATTTCGCCAATTCGGTAAGCCATTTTATTCACGAGCACACGGTTGTCTGAAAACATGGTCGTCTCCATGCTCGGTCCTGAGATATAAAACTGCTGTAATAGAAATACGCGAATCACAACTGCGACTGCCAGAGCAACCCCAATAACGCTGATCCACTCAAGAAAGCTTCTGAGTTTCTTAAGAATCATTCGTTGGATACTTAAACCCGTCTGACTCGACGAAGATTGACCTGCTTGCTCGTCAACTTGCACGCAACAATCGTAACGCTATAGAGAAGCGAATCATTAGAGGGATGCGATCAACTTTTCAACTCTTTCATCCTTGTACTTAAATGGGTCTTTACATAAAACCGTTCGTTGTTGTTGATCGTTGAGTTTCAAGTGAACCCAATCAACCGTGTAATCCCTTTTGCGTTCTTTTGCGCGTTTGATGAAAGCTCCACGCAACTTTGCGCGAGTTGTTGCCGGGGGTGAATCCTTTGCCTTATCGATATCTTCATCGTTGCAAATTCGGTCAACCAAATTGTGGTTCTCTAATTTGTAAAAGAGTCCACGGTTGCGACAAATATCGTGATATTGCAAATCAACCAACAAAGTTCGTGCATCATCGAGCGCCAAGTCATGTTTTTTTCTGAAGGCCTCAATCAGGTGATATTTAATAACCCAGTCAACCTCGCGATTGAGTTTCAGCGGGTCATTCTCTATTGTCGAAATACAGTGCTCCCACATGTCAAGTGCCTTAACTTCCAAGGGCGCATACCCATTCGTGTCTGCGAACTTAAGTGCCTTGTCAAGAAGTTCGCGCTGAATATCTAGGGCAGAGAGTTCTCGTCCAGATGCAAGTCGAATCTTGCGTTTGCATGTTATGTCTTGGCTGATCTCGCGAATCGCCCGAGTTGCGTTCTCTAAGGTGTAATCGCGCAGGATATTTGGACTCTCCTCCATCATTCGTAGAACACACGCAGTCGAGCCCAATTTTAGAAAGTTCGTATATTCGCTCATATTTGAGTCACCGACAATCACATGCAGTCGTCGATATTTCTCTGCATCAGCATGCGGTTCATCACGAGTATTGATGATCGGCCGACTTCGTGTTGTGGCTGAACTCTGACTCTCCCAAATGTGCTCTGCGCGTTGTGCAATCGAAAAAATCGGTCCTCTCGCAGTTTGCAGAACCTTTCCGGCACCCGTGAAGATCTGTCTCGTCACCAAAAACGGAATCAGCACTTCGGGGTAACGTTCAACATCGTCACTGCGCGAAGTCAGATAGTTCTCATGACATCCGTAACTGTTGCCCGCCGAATCTGTGTTGTTCTTGAATAGATAAATGGTGCCGCGAATTCCTTCTTCGCGTAGGCGCTGTTCGGCGCCCTCGAGAAGTTGTTCAAGAATTCGTTCGCCGGCTTTGTCGTGAACGACGCAATCGTAAATTGAATCACATTCGGGTGTCGCGTATTCGGGATGCGATCCGACATCCAGATACAGGCGAGCACCATTTTCCAAAAATACATTTGAGCTTCGACCCCAACTCACAACTTTGCGGAACAGATATCTAGCAACTTCGTCAGGGCTGAGTCGTCGCTGGCCGCGCAAAGTACAGGTGACCCCGTATTCGTTTTCTAAGCCATAAATTCTGCGATCCATATTAGAAACCTAGTCAGTCTGACAAGTTCCAGTTGAATGCGCCATCAAATGATTATTTGATTATTGCTTCAATTTCGCTGTCGGCGATCCTGCGGAAGCATCTGCGACGGCCATTTCGTTCTAGAACGGCGATCTCTAAATCGGAGTACTCGAGCTTTGTTTCAGAACCCGAAAGGGCCACAATTGCATTTTTAAGCGCTTCTTTTAGAGGGACATCTACAGCAAAACCAGATTTTAGACGATCTGCAACTGCCTGTGAATCTCCACCCAGCACACTGAAATTATGTTCATCAAGCACGGTGCCGTCATACATCACATGAAACAATCGATCGTCGCTTTTCTCTACACCAATTTCAGCGACGAGTAATTCGACCTCCATCGGTTTTGGAGCTTCGCTAAAGACCTGACTAAGGATCTGTGCGTATTGATTAGTCAAGCTGCGTGCGTCGACATCTTGCCGCGAAAACTGATACCCCTTGATGTCTGCAGCGCGAACACCAGCGACTCGAAGTTGATCGAATTCGTTGTATTTGCCGACACCAGCAAAAGCAATTCTGTCGTAGATCTCGCTGATCTTGTGCAATGTCGAAGACGGGTTTTCTGAGACAAGGGCTATCCCGTCGAGGTACTGAAGCGCAATCAAAGCACGACCACGCGCGATTCCTTTTCGGGCAAAGTCTGCCCGATCTTTCATGAATTGTTCTGGTGGTACGTAGTACGGGGTGTTCATCGTGCGCCCACTTCGGTTGCAATGTCGCTATAAATTTTTGCCGATGTTTCGTCTGTTACAGAACTCCAGCCTTGTTTCGTGATCGAGGCGATAACAGGATAAATCCCACGCATCGAATCTGGTCCACCAGTCGCCGAGTCAGCGTCTGAAGCCTCCCATAAGGCGCGCGCACAGAGTTTCACGGCGTCGTCGGTAGATAGATCTCGGCGCCAAGCAATTCGCATCACCGTAGATGCATGCAACATTCCTGAACCCGTCGCAACGAAATCTTTCTCTTCGTAGCGACCACCAGTAACGTCATAATCCCAAAGGCGCCCAGAGTTTGAATGAGTATCGAAACCTGCAAATATCGGCACGACGACCAACCCTTGCATCGCAGCCGGCAAATTGCTGCGAACGAAACTTGATAGTTGATTGGCTTTTCCCTCTAATGAAAGAGTTTGACCTTCAACTTTCTCATAATGTTCGAGCTGAAGTTGAAACAACTTGATCATCTCCATTGCCGGACCTGCAGCGCCAGCAATTGCTACTCCGCTGAACTCGTCGGCCTGAACGACTTTTTCCATACTGCGGTGGCTGATCAAATTGCCCGATGTCGCTCGCCTGTCACCCGCCATCACCACGCCGTCTTTGCAGCGCATCGCAACGCAAGTTGTCGCGTGAGGAATGACCAATTCATGATCAATTGAAACTGATCCAAAAGGCGATAAACCTACGCGCCTGAGAAGTTCACCGAAATTTGCGCCCGGATCTGAGCCTGCCTCAAAAATTGGCATCGACATAGTTTTTAGGCTACGGCTACTCGCCGCCCTTCTGCACGTAATTCTTTACGAAGTCCTCCGCATTGGCCTCTAGCACATCGTCTATTTCGTCAAGCAGATCATCCAATTCAGCAATCAATTTGTCGCCGTTGACCGCAGGCTTGGTTTCTTCGACAGTGTCGGTTTTGGTTCGATCTTTCGTTGGCTTCTGCTTGCGAGTGGTTTCAGGCATATGCGCACCATAGCGAATAATCGGAGTGATGTAAACGTCAAGTTTGGAAAAATGATTATTTGATAATCAGTTGCTGGGTTTGAAGCTTGAACTTGAAACTGTATCTCCGAGCGCAGCAACCAAATCTGACGGGGTCATGCAACGAGCGAAAAGTTCTTCGGTCATCGCCCTTGTTCCACGCAGGGGCTCCATCATCGGGATTCTTCGCAGTGGACCAGTCCCGATATCAAATACAACGCTGTCCCAATTCGCGGCGACAACATCATTCGGCCACTTCTCCAAACACTTACCCCTGAAATATGCGCGAGTACTTTCGGGTGGTGTGGTGCAAGCGTCAACTGCTTGTTGCGGAGTGACGAGTGTCTCAAGACCAGCACGAAGTGCTAGACATTTTTCGATACGCATATCGTGATACTGCAAATCAACAGCCTTGATTTTTGCGTCTGTGCCACGCAAATTATGTCTCGTGATTAATCCATCGATGATTCGTTTTTTGGCGACCCAATCAACAATGTGAGCGACACTCAGCGGATCAGTTTGCAAACCTTCAATCACTTCTCGCCAGCGGCGCAAGACATTTTCGCCAATCGTTTGACCCACAGATTCGAGACCGAATTTATCTGCGTAACGGGAAGCGTATTGGTATAGCGATTCTTGTATTTCAAGCGCGGTAATTCGTTTGCCGTTCTCAAGCACGATTGCCTGTTGCAATGTCGGGTCATGACTGACTTGACGAATTGCGGACACTGGATTGAGCAGTAGCAAATCTTCGGGCAACTGATCGTCTTCGATCATTGCAAGCAAAATTGCAGTGGTGCCGAGTTTCAAATATGTCGCCACTTCGCTCATGTTGGCGTCGCCAACTATCACATGGAGTCTTCTGTATTTGGTGGGATCACAGTGTGGCTCGTCTCGAGTGTTGACGATGGGTCGTTTCAGGGTGGTTTCAAGCCCGACTTCTTCTTCAAAGAAATCAGCGCGCTGACTGATTTGATATGCGAC
>CAMAQQ010000019.1 GCA_945860575.1 Ferrithrix thermotolerans DSM 19514 | reverse complement strand
AGATTTTTACTAAAGCACTTGCCGCGAAATAGCTCGCTGCACTGCAACACGCATTAGTTACATTGCCGTTGATGATTGATGCGTTAGCCAATAAATCGCTCGAAGAAATTCGGTTCGCCGTTGTTGATACCGAAACGACCGGCTTATCCGGCAAAGACGATTACGTGCTGCAACTCGGCGTCGTGATCTCTAGGTCAGATGGCACGATCGAAGAACAATACGAAACTTTTGTCAGACGAAACTTCTGGAAGCCAGGTCGCCTGGGCGCTTTTAAAATTCACGGCATCACGAGACGCAATCTACGGCAAGGTATTGCTCCAAGTGAGATGCTTGAGCGACTCAACAGTTATCTTGTCGACACGGTATTCGTTGCGCATAATGCAAAATTTGATATTGCATTTCTCACTGGCGAAGCAAACCGTGCCAAGACATCGATCAATTTAAATGGCCCGCTCGACACATTGAAACTGTCTCGAGCCCTAGACCCAAAGCGCTCGCTCTCGCATCGCCTTACAGATGTGACTGCGCGCTACAACGTCGTGGTGACTCGCCCGCATGACGCTCTTGCTGATGCCTTGGGTACCGCACTTGTGCTGCCCCATTTACTTCGAAGCCACAACATCACTTCTGCCGAACAGTTGGCAACTCACTTCGGGGCCTAATTTAACTAGTTGCGCCACTCTTGTTGTAGCGATCCAAAACGGTTCGTGCGGCTTTCTTGCCCAGACTTTGGTATTCGGCAGGTTTAAGTACTTTCACACCACCACCTGCACGCAACAACAGTCGGCCAAGCCAATGTTGAGATGTAATCGACATCGTGATATCCACGACATCGATGTTTTTGATGCGCTTATTAACACGCGAAATATAAGGGTAGGACTCAACAATCCATCTCGCCGAGGGCTCGACTCGCAGGGTTACTTGCGACATCTGCTCTGAAAACCACTGTTGATCTTGGTCATCTTGGTCATTCAGTTGATCAAAAATACCAACTGGTTTGATTTGCTCGATTCGGTCAATTCTAAATATACGGTCTTCGCCAGATTGATGGTCATCTGCTGCAACATACCAACGACCCGCGTCTTCGAAAACTTTTCGAGCGGTAATAATTCGCTTCGAGCGTTTCTGTGATGCAGGCGAAAAATACTCGATGTCGCATCGCTCACCAGTCGCCACTGCTTCGCGGAGTTCTTTAACAAACTTTGCCCGCGGCAATTCAACCTTGATTGTCTCGGCCCCGGTTGGCATCAACGGAGCAATTTTTGTCAGTGCGGTCGAGAGTGGGCCCTTTTTATTGGCGCCTGGCAACTGCAACGCCGTTTGCGCCATCACCGAAATTGCAAAAAGTTCAGCAGTGCTTAGTTTTAGCGGGCGAGAGAATAAAAGTGGAACTTCTGCAACAACCATGCCGTTGTCCATAAATACGTCGATCAAAGCGTCAGGGGTATACGGCGGCACGCCACAAACAGATGCCATCAGCAAGTCTTCAATCAATTCTGCTTCTGAGAGATTGAACTGTTTGGCCATTGTTGAAATTTTTACGCGTTTGCGCTGCATTATCCACGGCAACATCACAAGCAACCCCGTCACTCGCTGGGCTGCACTGCGCGGCCCGCGACGACCGGTCTTGCGCACGGGTTTTTTAACCGTCTTTTTCACAGTAACTTTTTTGACGGGTTTCTTGACTGTTTTTTTTGCAGCAACCCTTTTGGCTGGCTTTTTCGCTGGCATTACTTATCACCTGCTAATTGCTCAAGCCACTGAATCACTTGCATGCGCACCGACGCTGGCTCTAGAACTTCTGCGCTTTCAACCATCGCAAACAACCACAACCGAAAAGCCGACATGTTCGCACACGGAATCGCGAACTCTGCACTTCCGTCGGCGCGCTCTTTGACAATCGCAGCGTCGCCAAATTCATCTCGCACACCAGCTACTAATGATGCATCTACCAACACGGTCGCCGTTGTAACTTCGCCATCACCCGCGGCCATCATTTGTTTTTCGGTCGGTACTGAAGCAGCGACATCGAAACCCACTGGCGTTTTAAACGCGCGAATCTGGCCCGCGCTAACTTTGCCTTCGATCCGATCAACACGAAATACACGCTGATCTTTTCGCAAATGATCAAAACCAATTAGGTACCAAAATCCGCTTCTCGACAACATTCCGTATGGGTCGACCTGGCGTTTTTCGCCTTTGTAATCAAAGTTGAGTGTGCGTCGTTGCATCACCGCATCGGTAATCGCACTCATGTTCTGATCAACAAATCCGATATTGACACTCACCGCTGTTGGCCGTAGGACTTTTTCGCCACCAAGTTTCCAAAGTGCTTCTTCTCCGTGTTGGGCGCCAAGACGAACTGTTGCCACCGCAAGTTGTAGCGCGATCCGTTCGTCATCTGAAAGCTTCAAATCACTTAGCTCATAATTCGAGCGATTGACCCAATATGTAACCTCGCCAGCCGAGTCACCACCCAAAGTTTTGGTCTCGATGGGTATTCCCATCTCGCGCAGCGCCGCCTTGTCGCGTTCAAAAGCGGCTCGTGCCGCCTCATCACTATTTGGGTATTGCTTGCCCAGTTCTTGACGAACCTGACGCAATGTCAGCGGCCGATTTCGATCTACCAGCAGGGCCAACAAATTCAACATTCGCTCGGCTTGAGTGATTTTCATGGGCACCAAACCAGCGTAGGTGATCTAACGATTACCACGATGCAGGCGATACCAATTAATTAGCCCACGAGTTGAGGCGTCTTGAGAGTCTCGTAGATTTTGACTATTTTCGGCAGGCTTTGTTAACAAACTAGATATTTCGGTGGCAAGAGTTTTACCAAGTTCAACACCCCATTGATCAAAACTGTTGATACCAAAAACGACTCCTTGAACGAAAACACGATGTTCATACATTGCAATTAACGAGCCGAGAGTTCGCGCAGTCAGACCAGATGCGAGCACAGTAGTTGACGGCCGATTACCAGGCATCACGCGATGTTGACTATTTTCATCATCAGAGTTCTCGCTCTTAATCTCTGTCAAAGATCTACCAAATGCCAGGGCTTTTGATTGTGCAAACATATTGGCAACTAATGTGTCGTGCGCCGAAATTTCATTATGCGTTGGTTGAGCGAAGCCAATGAACTCGACTGGCACGACATCAGTGCCTTGGTGCAACATTTGAAAAAACGCGTGCTGCGCATTTGTGCCTACTGCGCCCCAAACGACCGGCGAAGTTCGCATTGAAGTCGGCTCACCATCTACTTGCACCGACTTGCCATTGCTCTCCATCATCAATTGTTGTAAGTAGCTTGGCAATAATTTAAGTTGATGCGCATACGGCACGAAGGCCTGACTCGTGCGCCCGAGAACACTGCAGTTCCAGACATCGATCAATCCAAGAATTAACGGAAGGTTGTTTTCTGGTGGGGATTTTTGCATCTGGTCATCTACTGCTCGCATTCCCGCAAGAAACTCATCGAACACATCGGCGCCAAACGCAAGCATCGGCGCCAAACTCATTGCCGACGAAATCGAGTAACGACCGCCTACCCAAGGCCAAATCTTGAATGAGTTCGCAGCAACCACGCCCGATTTTGCGGCACGATCTGGGTATGCAGAGACGACCACAAAATGTTCGGAAAGAACTTTGCTGTCGATATCTACACCAAGTTTTTCGGCGAGCCACTGTTTGGCAATGCGAGCGTTGCTCAATGTCTCGACAGTGTTAAAAGATTTCGAACAGACGACGAACAATGTTTCGGCTGCGACGCACTTGCTCAAAACTGATTTGATCTCATGAGCGTCAATATTGGCAACAAACGCGCACTCGACGAAAGATTGATAGTTATTGAAAAGCGCATCGTAGATCAGTGCCGGGCCAAGATCACTGCCACCAATGCCGATATTCACGATTTTCTTGAACTTTTTATCGCTTCGAACTGCGTCGACAAATCTTCTCAAGGCTTTGCGCTCAGAATGCACTTCGGCCACAACCTCAACACCGTCAACAATCACCGAGGTTTTGATGTCGGCACGCAACGCTGTGTGCAGAGCCGCTTGTTGCTCAGTCAAATTAATTTTTAGCCCGTTGCACATCTCGGTAAATTGCTCAATAATTTGCAAATCTTTGGCTAAGACCAACAACTCGTCCAGTGCTTGTTGATCGATTAACTGTTTAGAAAAGTCAACGAATATATGATCATTTTCATTACCTAAAGCTCGACTAAACCTCTCACCACGAGTTAAATCTTGGTCAAACAAAACTCGCAACGAAGTCGCGGTGATTCGACTACCTTGGGCTAAAACTCGTTGCCAAACTTTAAAACCCTCATCAACCATTGATTTAAGGCTACTGACTAGGGTGATTGCTCGTGTCAAACTCGACTGAGCGCTCTGGTATTGCCTATGGATTGGGCGCCTACATCACTTGGGGTTTGCTAACCATCTATTGGAAATTTCTAAAACAATTTAATGCTGTCGAACTAATTGGTTGGCGAATCGTAACTTCATCAATAATTCTTCTTTGTGTAATTATCTACACCAAAAAACTGCGGAGTTTATTGATCGCATTGCGCGATCCAAAACTGCGCGCGCGAATTGCTCTCGCCAGTGTCATGCTTTCAATCAACTGGACAACATATGTCTGGGCGGTTGTTCACGAAAACATCATTGAAACTGCACTCGGATACTTTATTTCACCGCTTTTTACGATGATCATCGGCTTCGCCGTCTTGCGAGAGACCATGAGAACTGCACATCGCGCAGTAATCACTTTTGCCGTTCTTGCAATTGTTATTCTCACCTATTCATATGGTCGACCACCATATTTGGCGTTAATCATTGCCGGTTCTTGGTCTATCTATGGATACCTCAAAAAACAGGTTCAGCTTTCAAGCCTTGAGAGTCTGACGGCGGAAGTTGTTGCACTCTTGGTCCCCGCCGTTGCGATTCTATTTTGGTGTTTCAATCGCGCCGACAGTGTGCCGAACAATGCGACAACAATTCAGTGGATACTTGTTTTATTCACGGGCTTAATGACGGCCGTCCCGTTACTGCTTTTCGGCGCAGCATCACGAAGAGTGCGTTTAAGTTTGCTTGGCCCAATGCAATATCTTGTTCCGACATTTAATTTTTTTCTAGGTTGGTTGGCCTACAACGAGAAACTCGACATCACGCGAATCATTGGTTTTGCCTTCGTATGGTTTGGTCTCGTTATTCTGTTAACCGACTCGTTGCGAACTTCGGCAACAAAAACCAAAAACGCCTAAGCGTTGCTAGATACGCGAAAGACTTCACCAACCAAAAGCAACTTCATCGCTTTGATCAATTCTGATGTTCGGCGGGCATCTCGGTAAACCATATTGAAGCGACCGAGACCAGCCAAGATGACGGTCAGCATGTCTTCGAGTGACTGAGCAGAAACATTCGAATTGACTTCACCTCGTTCAATCGCTTTTTCACACATCTGAAGCAGAATGCGACCAATTCGGCCGCTCACCGGAAGCACGGCCTTTAATATTTCTGGGTGACGGTGGGCTTCTGAAGAAACGCTCATTACGAATGCAACGACTGCTGGTTCACGAACGGTCAATAACGCAAGAGAATCGACCATGTTAGAAATGTTTTCTGAAATTTGAGCGTCTGGTCGAATCGACGCTTCAATTGTTTTACAAACAAGATCCTGCACATCAGAAAAAACTGCGACATATACGTCAATCTTTGAAGGAAAGTAGTGATAAATCGCTGCCGTCGTGATGCCAACACTCTGTGCAAGTCTCTTGTTGGTCGTTGCAGCAAATCCTTCAGTGGCGAAAGATCGCCGAGCCTCAATCAACAGACGTTGACAAGTGTCAACGCCGGCACAATTTGTAGGACGACCTAATTTTGACATTGCGGAAATATTAGTTAACTAAGTCGCCAAAATCCGAGTCAGAGTAGTTGCAAGTTCGACAGGTCTGTCACCTTGAACCGAGTGTCCTGCGCCATCTACGACGATCACTTCACATTCAGGTTTTCGACGCTTCAATTCAGCAACATCAACATCATCTACAACTGGCGAAATCCCACCACGAACAAGGGTCATCGGGCACTGCAGTTGCGAAATTACATCCCATAATGCAGACAGACGGTCAAGACGTTTAGTTGGATCTTGTGGTGACGGATGTGTTGATCTGTCGTATCGCCATTGCCAAGATTCATCTGGTTGTTGTTTGGCGTTGTGCAGGATTCCACGACGAAGAGAACTCTCAGATCTTGTCGGATTGTGTTCGATTGTACGCGCTAACAAATCCTCGAAACTCGCGAAAGATTGTGGACCATTCACGAAATCGGTGATTGCTTTTGCTTTTTCTGAGTTGACACCTGGTGTGATGTCGACACTTACGAGCGACTTGACTAAATCAGGACGCTGACCAGCCAAAGCAAGAGTTGTTAATCCACCTAGTGACATGCCGACAACAAGTCGTGTTTTCGGCGCCCAAGTTTCAATGGCGGTAGCAACATCGGGTGCCAACACAGATGGTTCGTAGTTGCCGTCACTACGCCACGAAGAATGTCCATGACCTGGAAGATCAATTGCCAATGCTGAGATGCCCATTGCTAAAACAACGGTGTCCCACGTGTGCGCATTTTGAGCGCTGCCGTGCACAAATGTAATTTCAGGTGATTGCGTGCCCCACTTCAGTGCACTTAGTGTTCGTCCGTCACTAAGCGCGCAAGAAACTCGCTCTACTTTCGGTAGTGCCGAGACTTTTAACGAATACTCAGAAATGTTCTCGTTGAACATTGAGAATTCGTCGTAATTAATCAGCATGGTTAATAAGCATGGTTAATCATCCCGAACTAATTATGGCGTGCTTGAACTAGTACTAGTCGAACCTGAACTCGGTGCCTTTGCCGCCGTCGTCGTCGGTGCACCAGCAATTGTTGTCGCAGTTGGCAGGGTCGTCACACTTGGCACAGTCGTAACGCTTGGCAAAGTCGTGTAGTTCGGATCTGGCTTGTCATATGGCGGGACTGGCGAACCATACGTTTCAGGTTCTTTGAAACCGTCAAACACATAAATTCGGTCACCATATTTGACCAGCGCCGGAAAGTATCTCGCGACAGACATCGGAATACGCACGCATCCGTGTGACTCTGGCTTGAGCGGCACGCGAATCGCACCATGTATCGCGATGTTGTAGTTGAAATAAACGGGGTTATATAACGAACCAAGTTTTGTTTCGCGCATGCCAACGCGTCGGTTGTAAAAATAAAAAACTCCAGGAGGCGTAATTGCCTCACCACAAATTCCTTTTGTGATCTGCTCATCCGAATTGTTTCCTTCTTCGCCTGGGTCAATTTTTACTTCTTCACACCACATCTCTCCAGTCCCAGACGAAATGTGAGTTATCAAGACTGGTTTTTGATCTGTGAACACAATTAATACTTGTTCTGGTAAATAAACCTCAACGTGAGTCGCAGTGTCGGCAATGCGTCGTGGCTTGATTACTAAATTCTGCTGCATAATCGTCCAAGTTGACTGATTTACGACCCCGGTGGCTTGTTCGCGAGGCACCCCGAGAACGAGTTTTTCAAACGCCCACATCGCCTGCACTGTGTTTTGCCCGAACACGCCGTCAACTGGGCCCGGATCAAAACGCAAATCTTTAAGTCGTTGCTGCATACGCAAGACATCATCGCCCTGCATCCCCGATTCAAGAGTTCTGGATAAGGGCACCGTGGCTATCGGCACCAAACTGGTGTCAGTAACCAAAGCAGGCTCGGTTGCGCCATCTGATTTGTTTTTATTAGCTTCGCTTTGCTGCACGCCAATCGCTACGACGGTGGCCAAGATTGCCAAAGCGATTAGCGCGGGTCTCCATCTATCAAATGTCGACGGTTGATAATACGAATTATTCTGGCGATTCATTTTGTGCTTGGTGCACCAAAATCTGGCTTGATCGAATTCAGTTTTTTACGCAATCTAAATGCCTCTCGTAAAATTTTTATGATGACCGACGGCGAACTCAATGTTGATATACCTCGAGTGCGCGGAAAATAGTCTACGCCAAACTGAACTACTGATAAGCCACGCTTCTTTGCGTTGACGATCAACTCGGCGTCAATGAACGACCCTTCACTTTCGAGGGTGATCTGATCGAATACAGATTTTCGACAGAGTTTGAAGGCAAAATTAATATCGCGAAATCGAACACCGAACAAAATTCGAACCATAAGGTTGTAAAACATAGAGTAAACAACTCGTATATATCCTTCGCCAGTTCGATCAAATCGATACGCGCTCACGATGTCGGCTTCATATTGGCGCATCAGTCGCATCGCGTTTTGAACCTCGCGCATGTCAAAAGGCAGGTCAGCGTCTGTGTACAAAATCACATCGCCTGTTGATGCCGCAAAACCAGATTTGATCGACCCACCGAGTTTGCGATTTGTGGGGTGATGCACAACTTTGATGTGCTTGTCTCTGACTGCCGCGGCATCGGCCAGTTGAGGTGTTGAATCTGTAGATGCATCGTCAACAATCACAAGTTCGTAGTCAGCAATCATTTTAAGGTCGATTAAATCATCGCAAAGCTCTTGCGCGGCGTTCAATGCGCGTTGAAGATATTGCTCCTCGTTCCACATCGGAAAGAATATGCTCAATCGCGCAAATTTAGCGGGCAACATACTCTTAATAGGCTATTGTCATTCTTGTTATGTCGTTGCTTCCCCCACCTTCGCAAGCCCAGATAGAAACTTCAGGCTCGCTAACCAAGCCATGGGTGAATGCTGTAGTTATTTCTCAACTATTAATTATCGGGTCTTTGTTGACACTGACTTTTTCTGCGCGTGCAATTGGCAAGCCAACTTGGTGGCTCGGAAGCCAGCAAGATCCGGCTTTCTTTTTGCTTTGGTTTTTGCCGTTTGTTGCACCAATCGCGATGGTTGTCACGGTTGTTAGGTTTTCAAGAATTCTTCCGTACACGGGTTTAGGCTCAACACTTTTTCTGGTCGCTATTTCAATCACTGATCTTTCTCGCACACCTGGCATCGCTCTTGGCGAAATAGCCATGGCTGTTTGCATGGCGCTGACGACAATTGCTGCACTTGCCGGGCGCCGTCGCTCAATTTCAACTGGCCTCTAAGCCTGTCTGCCAAAACCTGCTCGGTTTCACACCGCTCAGTTCTCTAGTGTTGAGGCGTGGCAAAAACTGGTTCGGATTCTGACAACATGAGCTCCTCTGGCGCGAAGGTTTTAACCTCGCTGCCAAGTGGCGAGCGAGTTGGCATTGCATTTTCTGGTGGGCTTGACACTTCTGCTGCCGTCGCTTGGATGCGTGAACGCGGCGCTCTGCCTTATGCCTATACGGCCGATATTGGTCAGCCCGACGAAACAGATCTTGAATCAATCCCGAAGCGTGCAAAAATTTATGGTGCAGTCGAAGCAAAACTCGTTGACTGTCGCGAACTTTTGGTTCAAGAAGGATTAATCGCGCTGCAGTGCGGCGCGTTTCATATAACGACTGCCGGCAAAACTTATTTCAACACAACTCCGCTTGGTCGCGCCGTCACCGGCACATTGCTCGTGCGCGAGATGAAACAAGACGGAGTAGATATCTGGGGCGACGGCAGCACATTCAAAGGCAACGACATCGAGCGCTTCTATCGCTACGGTCTGCTCGCTAATCCACATTTGCGCATTTACAAACCATGGCTTGATGTTGACTTCGTTCGTGAGATGGGTGGTCGTGCCGAGATGAGTGCGTTTCTTACGGCGAAAAAATTGCCGTATCGAGATTCGGCGCAAAAGGCATACAGCACAGATGCAAATATTTGGGGTGCAACACACGAAGCAAAGTCGCTTGAAGAGTTATCAACGAGCATGCACATCGTCTCACCAATTATGGGTGTGGCGCATTACGACAGCACTGTGAAGATCGCTACAGAAGATGTTGTGATTCGTTTTGTAGATGGTTGGCCAGTGGCGATCAACGGCAAAGAATTTGCCTCGCAGATCGATCTGGTCCTCGCTGCCAACGAAATTGGTGGACGACACGGTCTGGGAATGAGTGATCAGATTGAAAATCGAATCATCGAAGCCAAAAGTCGCGGAATCTACGAAGCACCAGGCTTGGCGTTGCTACATATTGCTTACGAGCGACTAGTCACGGCGATTCACAACGAGAACACGATCGAAAATTATCGAACGATGGGTCGTCGACTTGGCCGATTGCTTTACGAAGGTCGATGGTTTGATCCGCAATCGTTGATGCTGCGTGAATCTCTGACGCGTTGGGTCGGTTCTCTCGTAACCGGCGAAGTGACAGTGCAGTTGCGTCGTGGTGACGACTACAGCATTATTAATACGACTGGCGAAAATTTCACCTATTCGCCAGAGCGACTGAGCATGGAGCGTGTCGAAGACGCACCGTTCGGTCCACTTGATCGCATCGGTCAGTTGACGATGCGCAACTTGGACATTCAAGACACGCGCCAAAAACTCGAGATTTATCGCCAGGCCGGCACACTTGATGCAAACACGCTTGCAGCAGGCACTCTCGGCGAACTCGAATAAGTTTTTGTCGCAGGGTTTTTTAATCAGCTAGTTGTCTAGCTAGTTAGCCAGTGACAAGCGCGCGAGTTATTGCAGCCGCTAGCGCAGCACGCTCACCCATCTTCGAAACTTTTATGTACTCAGTGTCGGCGTGCGCGCCGCCGCCACAAGCGCCAAGTCCGTCAAGAGTGGGCACGCCAATGGCTGCCGTGAAGTTTCCGTCAGAACCGCCACCTACTGCGATGCCCTGCAAGTCGGCGATACCGATGCCTTGGGCGACACTTTGCGCAACGGCATAAAGCGTCGTAGACGCCGACTCATGCATCGGCGGACGATTGATTGATCCGCTGACGCTGATCGTTGCGCCAGGCACTGTTGGAGTCAATGTGGCCAGCGCAGATTCAACTCGGGCTTTTTCTGAAAGAACATTTACGCGAACATCGACCGTGATCTGGGCGGCTGCTGGCACAACATTTTCTGTGGTGCCAGCCGAAGCAATCGTTGGAGTCACGGTCGTGCCTAGTTCGGGCTGAGCGATCGCCGCAATTGTTTGCACTTGGGCGGCGAGTTCGATTAACGCGTTGATACCTTTTTCGGGTTCAAGGCCGGCGTGTGATGCCCGACCTGCAATGTCAACGCGAAATGTGCCGACACCTTTGCGAGCAATCTTGAGCGCGTCGCCGTTGCCGCTTGGTTCAAACACCAGCACGTTTCCCGTTGCTTTGGCACGCGCTTCGATTAGTGCGCGCGAAGCATACGAACCAATTTCTTCATCCGCTGTAATCAAAATCTCTGCATGATACGCCTCGCGAATTTCACTCAATCCATAAATT
>CAMAQQ010000018.1 GCA_945860575.1 Ferrithrix thermotolerans DSM 19514 | reverse complement strand
TACGCCTACGAAGGTTCAAATCCTTCCCGGCCCACCATTTGGTAGGTTCGTAAATTAATTAGGATTCGATAATTATTAATAGTTCAACAACAGGCAGGACATAGTGATTCCAACAAAAAGTCCGCTGATCTCCGTTTGCATACCGACTTACAATGGTGCAGAGTTTATTTCGGAGACTATTAAAAGTGTGCTCAGGCAATCTCTCCAAGATTTTGAAATAGTTGTTTCTGACGATGGGTCAACTGACGAAACAATCAAAATTATTAAATGCTTCAAAGATGAACGGATCACAAGAATTGATTGCTTGCAGAGAGTTGGTGCAGAGGCAAATTGGAACAATGCTGTTGCGATAGCCAATAGCGGTCTGATAAAACTGCTTTGTCAGGATGACATCATTTACGAAGACTGTCTAGCGAGCGAAGTCTATGCATTAACTAGTGGTGAAAATGATGATTGTTCATTCTGCTTTCACACAAGAGACTTGGTAACGGCAAGTGGTAAATACATGTGGGATCCAATTCGAAGTGATTTTCCGAATCGTAAATATTCACTGGGAGATCTCTTGCCACAGATAGTCAGAAGTGGTGGCAATCCAATTGGACAGCCAATGGCAGTAACTTTCAGAAAAGCGTCATTTCAAAAAGCCGGTTGCTTTCGCGGTGAGTTTGCAATCGACTTAGATATGTGGGTGAGTCTGCTAGAGGTTGGAAACGGTTTGGCGTTAGGAAAGGTGCTCTCTGCGTTTCGGGTCAACAGTAACTCTTGGGGAAGTGAACTTTCCAAGCAGCAGTTTGAAATGATGTTTGACTTCAATCTGAGAATGCGGACCAAACACCCAAACATTGTGACAAGACTTGACTCGCAGAAAGGACGCTTAAAATGCGTTATTCGAACATGGGCTCGTCGCTTTGCGTCGCGTTGGGTGTTTAGAAACTAGATACTTTGTTGGTTACTACAACGCCTGTGAGTTGTCCTACAGGATCTTTTGCATCACTGCGATATCTAACCATTTGCCAAATTTACGCGCGACTTGTTGCTCGATGCCGACAAGTTTAAACCCGCAAGCCGTATGCAATTCCCGTGATGCAATGCTGGTTGACTCAATTCGGGCAATCACGCTGTGAAATCCTGAGACTGTTGCAACGTCAATTAAATGTGTAAGTACTTGTCGACCGATGCCACGTCGGGCAACATCACGTCGCACATAAACAGAATTTTCAACAGTTGTTCGATACCCAGATCGGTCTTTGTATTCGCTGAGTGCACCGAATCCTAAAACCGTTCCAGCAGAGTCAACTGCAACAACCGCACAAAATGCTCCACTGCGTGCAGCGATCCACTCTTGCTGAACTTCAAGTGTGCGGGGCACAAGATCCATTGTTGAAGTTTCATTTTCGACTTCGTGGTTATAAATCGCTTGAATCGCTTGCGAATCATCGCTAATCGCTTCACGAATAGTCAAAGTTGACATTGCTAAAACACTATCTTTCGGGGCGTAGTCAGTTCCCGCTATATTGAAATCGAAATCTGTGAGGATAAATCCAAGCAGTGTTCGCCCTCTTAGCTCATTTGGTAGAGCACTTCCATGGTAAGGAAGAGGTGGTGGGTTCGATTCCCACAGAGGGCTCCGTAATACAAGGCGACGTAGCTCAGTTGGTTAGAGCATCCGGCTCATAATCGGAAGGTCATCGGTTCGAGTCCGATCGTCGCTACAAGTGAAGAATCACGTGCAAAGTAGAGTGCAATATCGTATGAAACAAGAAGATTTAAAGGCGCGCAACTCGTTTGTTGTGTGGCGATTACTCACTTCGACCGAGCGCAGAGCTTTAATCGGAATCATCTTTCTGATTTTGGTTGGCATGGTTCTTGAAACTTTAAGTCTGGGCATTGTGGTGCCGGTCGTGGCGATATTGACGCAAGACGATTACGCAACAAAATATAAGTGGCTTAGCGACTGGTTAGGTTCGCCAAGTCGTGAAGACCTAATTATTCTTGTGATGGTGTCGATGGTCGTCGTATACATCGTGAGAAGCATATTTTTACTTTGGAGTTCTTGGATTCAAAAAGGTTTCAGTGCAGCTTTATCTGGTCGACTATCGCAACGACTATTTACGATTTATTTGCGGCAGCCATATATGTTTCACTTGCAACACAACTCGTCAACCTTGATGCGAAATTCACGTAATGCGAATGTTGTTGTATCGGGTGGTATTGATCCAACACTGGTGCTTCTTACTGATGGGCTAGTAGCAGTTGCACTATTCTCACTTTTAATTGTGATTGAACCGGTTGGCACAATTATCACGATTGTTACTTTTGGCGTGGGGGCTTTGACATTTCAAAAATTAACTCGAAAGCGAATTGACAAATGGGGTGATGAGAAAAATACTCATGACGGAATGATTCTGCAGCATCTTCAGCAGGGACTCGGAGGAGCAAAGGATGTCAAGATTCTTGGTCGCGAAAGTGAGTTTCTTGCACAACACGAAAAGCATCTAAACGAAAGTCTGCGAATAAGTCGTGTATACACAGTTTTACAAAGTGTGCCGCGAGTTTGGATGGAGATCCTTACAATCACCGGATTGAGCGCACTTGTCATCAGTATGGTTTTGCAAAAACAGTCATTCGCCGAGATAATTCCAACGCTTGGTTTATTTGCTGCAGCAGCATTTCGAGTCATGCCATCGATCAATCGTTTACTTGGTTCTCTTCAAACGCTAATTTTTAGTCGCGCGATTATAAGTTCCGTTTACGAAGATTTCAAACTTGATGCGCCAGATACGCCAGAGAATAAAACCATCACACCGTTCAAAGACCAACTCGAGTTAAAAAATCTTGGTTTTCAATATCCAACTGCAATTAGGCCTTCGTTGCAAGATGTTTCGCTGGTTGTGCGCCGAGGCGAAGCAGTAGGTTTCGTTGGTCCAAGTGGCGCCGGCAAGAGCACTCTTGTCGACGTAATCCTTGGGCTTTTTGCGCCGACTTCCGGCACGGTATTGGTTGACGGTCGTGACATTCAAGACAGCCTAAGAAATTGGCAAAACCAAATTGGCTATGTGCCACAAACTATTTATCTCACAGATGATACTTTGCGGCGTAATGTTGCGTTCGGTCTAGGTGATGAGAATATTGATGAGCAAGCAGTCGTCAACGCGATCCGTCTTGCGCAACTTGAAGAATTTGTCGCGTCGTTGCCAGAGAAATTAAGCACGGTTGTCGGTGAACGGGGCGTAAGGCTTTCAGGTGGGCAACGTCAACGAATCGGTATTGCTCGAGCGCTGTATCACAACCCAAGTGTTTTGGTTCTTGACGAAGCGACAAGTTCTCTAGACACGCCAACCGAACATGGAGTTATGCAGGCGGTGCAAGCGCTGCAAGGTGCAAAGACGGTGATCATTGTGGCGCATCGATTGAGCACCGTCGAGTACTGCGATCGTCTGTACCGAATTGAAGATTCGCGAATGACCGAACAGGGCACTTTTGACGAAGTCGTTAAACGTGCCGCGCTCAAGGGATAACCCCAGTGACGAGAGATTCTCAACTTGATGTTGTAATTGTTGGTGGTGGAATAGTCGGCCTTGCAACTGCAAACTCGTTGCTCTCAGTTAATCCAAACTTAAAATTAGTTGTTCTAGAAAAAGAATCGTCACTTGGTGCACACCAGACAGGTCATAACAGTGGAGTTATTCACTCAGGTTTGTACTACAAGCCCGGTTCGCTTAAGGCAAAAAACTGCATTGAGGGATACGCGAAACTGCTTCAATTTTGTCGCGAGCATGATTTATCCCATGAAATTTGCGGAAAGATCGTTGTCGCACTATCTGAGCAAGAGCGTTCTCAACTCGAGATGCTTCGCCAGCGTGGCGAACAAAATGGATTAACTGGTATCCGTCGGTTAAGCAAAACAGAAATAGTCGAAATAGAACCACACTGCTCTGGCATTGACGGTTTATTTGTTCCACAGACAGGCATCGTCGACTACGGAGCAATGACCATGCGCCTCGCCGAGCGAATTCAAAACTTCGGCGGACAAATTCTCACGAATAATGAAGTTATTGAAATTACAGAATCATCAAATACGGTTCGGGTTTGTACTACGCGACAGCAATTTACAACACGAGCTTTGATAACTTGCGGAGGATTGCATTCTGATCGGCTTGCGATGCAAACTCAACCAGATCTTGATTTGAGAATTATTCCATTTCGTGGTGAATATTTTGAGATAAAGGAATCTGCAAAACATCTTGTCCGTAATTTAATTTACCCTGTGCCTGATCCAAACTTTCCTTTTTTAGGTGTGCACTTCACCAGACGCATTGATGGAACTATTGAGTGTGGCCCAAATGCGGTCTTGGCATTTGCACGTGAGGGATATCGAAAGACTGATATTTCGATTCGTGAGTTCGCGCAGACTTTGGCATGGCCTGGGTTTCGAAAGATTGCCCTCAAATATTGGCGCACTGGTCTCGGTGAATATCATCGATCTTTCAGCAAAAACGCGTTTGTTGCTGCGCTTCAGAAACTTGTGCCAGAAATCACGGCAGATGATCTGCAACCCACCAGTGCTGGTGTTCGAGCGCAAGCCTGTAGTCGTGATGGAGGTTTGTTAGATGACTTTGAAATTCGGCAAAGAGGACGAGTGGTGCACGTTTGTAATGCTCCGTCTCCTGCAGCAACTGCATCTCTAGCAATTGGTGACGCGATCGCATCTCGTGTTTCGACGATCGTAGAGTAGAATCTAATCAATTATTTTCTGAACGGGTAACAATTATGCAACAACACATCACTGACTATTCGGCTCGACTTGCAGGGGCATTGACACTTCCAGCGATCAAACAAGTTCCTGAACTTGCTGCAGCTTTTAAGCAGGCATGGGACACGAAGAAAACAATTTACCTTTGCGGCAACGGTGGAAGCGCTGGCAATGCAATCCACTTGGCTAATGACTTCATTTATGGAGCAGGTTTAACGCGCGGCATAGGTTTGCGGATTGAATCTCTCGCTGCAAACTCGGCAGTTTTGACATGCCTTGCTAACGACATCGGATACGAAGAGGTTTACGCCGAACAACTTCGCGTCAAAGCAAACTCTGGTGATGTGCTGTTGGTATTTTCAGGCAGCGGCAATTCGCCGAATATCGTTCGCGCTCTTGAAATGGGTAACAAGCTCGGAATGGAAACTTTTGCAATTCTTGGTTTCTCCGGTGGAAAATGCAAAGATATCGCAAAGCATCCATTGCATTTCGCAATAGATGACATGCAAATCGCTGAAGACTTGCAGTTGATAATCGGTCATATGATTATGCAGTGGCTTTGCGATGGCGCAAATAGCGCCAAGTAGATAATCAAGATTTATCATGACGACTGCAATAGTTACAGGCGGCGCGGGCTTCATTGGTAGCCATCTCGTAGATGCTTTACTTGCCGAAAATATCGTTGTTCGAGTAATTGATAATTATTCAACTGGTCGGCCAGAAAATCTTGCACATGTTGCTGGGCAAGTCGAGTTAGTCGAGGCAGATTTCGCAAAGCCAGGTAGTTGGCAAAAACTTTTTCAAGATGCTGACTGGGTGTTTCACCTTGGCGCACTTGCCGACATCGTGCCAAGTATTCAACGGCCCGCAGATTATTTTCAGGCCAATGTTGACGGCACATTTAATGTTTTAGAGGCTGCAAAAAATGCTGGCGTCAACCGATTTGTCTATGCTGCCTCGTCGTCGTGTTACGGAATTCCAGATAAGTATCCGACTTCAGAAGCCGCCGAGATTTCGCCGCAATATCCGTATGCGTTAACAAAACGACTAGGTGAAGAACTTGTGATGCACTGGGCGCAGTTATATAACTTGCCAGCAATTGCATTGCGTCTGTTTAACGTCTACGGTCCGAGGTCACGAACTTCTGGCACCTATGGCGCCGTATTAGGTGTGTTCCTCGCACAAAAATTAGCGAACAAGCCTTTCACTGTTGTTGGCGACGGCACGCAAACGAGAGATTTTACGTATGTAACCGATGTTGCCAATGCATTTTTGACGGCAGCACAAAGTTCAGTTTGCGAAGAGATCTTTAATGTCGGTAGCGGTGAAACTGTTTCGGTGAATCGCCTAGTTGAACTTCTCGGTGGAGAAGTCACGTATATTCCTAAGCGTCCTGGTGAGCCCGACTGCACATTCGCCGATATCACGAAAATTCGCCGTGAACTGAAATGGCAACCAAAAGTTGATATCAAGCAAGGCGTTGACAATGTTCTAGCGAATATTGATTATTGGAAGTCAGCACCAGTTTGGACGCCCGCCACGATTGCAACGGCGACAGAAGACTGGTTCAAGTATCTTGGTAGCAATGACAAATAAAATATTTATCACTGGCGGCGCCGGATACGTGGGCTCAATGTTGGTGCCACGACTTCTCAAAGATGGTCACTCGGTGACAGTCATTGATTTGATGTGGTTTGGTGATGATGTAATTGACGCTCACCCAAACCTAAAAATGGTTAAGGGCGATATTCGTGATCAGAAATTATTGAAAGCCGAAATTCCTGGTCATGATGTTGTAATTCACTTGGCTTGTATTTCGAACGACCCAAGTGTTGACTTAGATCCAGAACTCGGTCGCTCGATAAACCTTGATGCGTTCAGGCCATTGGTTGAGATCAGCAAAGCAAGTGGTGTCAGTCGATTTATCTATGCGTCATCATCGTCTGTTTATGGCGTGAAAAGTGAGCCGAACGTTTCAGAAGATATGTCGCTTGAGCCCTTAACTGATTATTCAAAGTTCAAGGCCGACTGTGAAAAAATTATCGCAGAATATCAGTCAGATAATTTCACGACTGTGACAATCCGTCCAGCAACTGTCTGTGGCTATTCGCGTCGGCAGCGACTTGATGTTGTTGTCAATATTCTTTCGAACTTGGCTTTTCACAAGCGAAAAATTACAGTATTTGGCGGTCAGCAACTTCGCCCGAATATTCACATCGCCGACATGGTTGAAGCGTACGTCGTGTTATTGAACGCTCCGAAAGAATTGATCGCTGGCGAGATTTTCAATGCTGGATACGAAAATCAAAGCGTTGAAGAACTCGCACTTTCGGTTCGAGATGTAATGGGCGATGATGTAGAACTAGTAACTTCGCCGTCAGACGACAATCGTTCGTACCATATTTCATCTCAAAAAATTTCAAAAACACTCGGCTTCGTTCCTCAACACACAATTAGAGACGCAATTGTTGACATGAAGACTGCACTTGAAGGTGGTCTGTTGCCAGACTCATTGACCGATGACAAATACTTCAATATCAAGCGAATCCAATCTGAAAAGTTGGCGTGATATTGAGGATCGGCCTCGATTTTGATAACACGATTGCTAATTACGACCAAGCGTTTCCAGAGGTTGCACGAATTCTTGGTTATGGGACTGAAACTCTAAATAAGCGTGACTTGAAACTTGATCTGCTTAAACAGCCTGACGGTGAAACTGCATGGCAAAAAGTTCAGGGTTTGGTCTACGGAAAGTTCATTGATCTTGCTTCTCTGTATTCCGGGGTATTCGAGTTTGTATTGCGGGCGTTGTCAGGCAACAATGAAGTTTTCATCGTCAGTCATAAAACGCAACTCGGACACTTTGACGAATCGCGCACACCGCTTCGCCAAGCTGCAACAAACTGGCTGATTAGCCAGAAACTCGTTGGTGACTCTGATTCAAAAATTCAATTGCAGAATGTTTTTTATGCCGAAACTCGTGATGAGAAAATTAATAAAATCGCTGAACTAAAACTTGATGTATTCATTGATGATTTAGATGAAGTATTAAGTGACAAATCGTTTCCAAAGGAAACTAAGAAAATTCTGTTTGGATACGCGACCTCGACAAATCAAGAAATATCAACGATGCTCTCGTGGCGTGAAGTCGGTGACGAATTGTTTGGCGAAATTGATTCGAGTGTCATATTGGCAGGCGCTAAATTTATTTGCCCAGAGTTGAATTGCACATCGGTGCAACGCGTTGAGGGTCGTGGCAACAGCAAAATTTTCCGTGTTGAAACTAGCGATGGTTCTATTGCGCTTAAGGTGTATCCCGACTTGGCAGTTGATAATCGCTTGCGTCGCAACGCCGAGTGGCAGGCGTTGAATTTTCTTCAACAAAATAAGATGCGGGTTCCAAAACCAGTACAAACAGACTCAGAACTCAACTGGTCTTTAATTGAGTGGATAGATGGCGCACCAGCAGATCCCCAAAACCAAGTACATCTTGATCAGGCTGCAAGTTTTATTAAAAATCTGCACCAAGCCAGTCGCGCCATCACTTCAGGAAACGAGTTTGGGTTAGCAACAGAAGCATGCTTGAATCCGTTATTTATTGAAAATCAAATTAATAATCGGCTCACTGCACTAAAATCGGTAGAAGATTCTGCACTGCGAGAGTTCATTGATGAAGATCTTTCACCCACTCTGGCTAGAAGTATTGAGAACACTCGTCAATTGATGCTTGACGATTATGACGCAATTCTTGATCAAAAATATTGGACTTTGAGTCCGTCTGATTTTGGCTTGCATAACGCAATCGCCACGCCTCAAGGTGATCTTGTATTTTTCGATTTTGAATATTTTGGCTGGGATGATCCTGTCAAACTGACGGCTGACGTTTGTTTACATCCTGGAATGTCTCTTGCCGAGAGCGCACAGCAGCGTTGGATCAGCGAGGCCAAAAAGCTGTTCGCAGACGATTCGAACTTTGGTATGCGTTTGAATGCTCTCTATCCGTTATACGCAATTAGATGGGCATTAATTATGTTAAATGAATACAGAGCCGACAAAATAAAGAACAGATTAAACGCACAGAGTAGAATGCAATCTGATATTCGTGGCGCACAGTTAAAACAATTGGAGAAAGCAAAGTCGATGTTGAAGAATGCAGACCGGACTGTTTTGTAATGCCAATGGATGACCGATCGAAATTATTGCGCAGATACGTAATTGACGCGATGCGTGGCGGCGGGCGAGGTCACCTCGGGTCATCAATGTCAATGATTGAGATTTTGCGAGTGCTGTACGACTCGGTGCTTAAATATGATGCGAAAAACCCTGAGTCGACTGATCGCGATCGATTTGTATTAAGCAAAGGTCACGGGTGCCTCGCTTTATATGCGATTTTGGCGGACAAAGGTTTTCTCCCAATTAGCGAACTTGAGAGTTTTTGTCGACCGACTTCTCGGCTCGGTGGCCACCCAGAGCGCGGCAAAGTGCCAGGGGTAGAAGCGTCAACCGGAGCACTTGGTCATGGTTTGCCAATCGCAGTTGGGCTCGCACTTGCGATGCGTCTGCAAAAACGCAGTAGCCGAGTTTTTGTTTTAACTGGTGATGGCGAAATAAACGAAGGTTCGAATTGGGAGGCGGGTATGGCGGCCTCTAAGCACAAGCTGTCAAATTTGACCGTGATGGTGGATTACAACAAGTTGCAAAGTTATGGCAAGACATCAGAAGTTTTGGATCTTGAACCACTTGTTGACAAGTTTAAGAGTTTTGGTTTTGTAACTCACGAAGTTGATGGTCATGATGTCGCAGCACTTGAAGAAATTTTCAAAAAGTTACCTTTTTCAGATAGTGCACCTTCGGCAATAATCTGTCACACGATTAAAGGTAAAGGATTTCCGTTCGCTGAGGGAAACCCTGAATGGCATCACAAATCAGGAATGACAGAAACTGATATTCAACAGATGTACGACTGCCTCTAATGAAACTATTTCTTTTTTATACAACTTTGAAAATGGTGATCTCTAATGCGTAAAACTGCACTTGATTGTGTCTACAAACTCGCCAAAATTGACGAACGGGTTGTGTTCGTCGGCTCTGACCTCGGGCCTGGTGTGCTTGACAAAATGAAAACTGAATTTCCACAAAGGTTCTTCATGGAAGGTGTGAGTGAGCAATACATCGTCGGTATGGCTGCTGGTTTGGCGATGGAAGGCTTTATCCCTTATGTGAATACCATTGCGACTTTTCTAACGCGACGTTGTTATGAACAAGTAGCAGTAGATCTTTGTATTCATGATTTGCCAGTTCGTCTGATCGCTAATGGTGGTGGCGGGGTTTATGCGCCGCTTGGGCCAACGCATTTGGCGATTGAAGACATAGCGATTATGCGAGCGTTACCGAATATGGCAGTAGTAGCACCTTGTGATGCAGACGAAATGAATCGTTTAATGATGTCAACTCTTGAGTGGCCTCATCCTATTTATATTCGTCTCGGCAAAGGTGGCGACAAAATTGTTAGCGAAGAGAAAAATGGTTTTGAATTAGGCAAATTAATCCTGATGCGAAGCGGTACTGATGGAATGTTCGTCACGACTGGTGTGATGACTCAACTTGCATTAGAGACCGCAGAAGTATTAAAAATAGACGGAGTCAATGTCGGCGTAGTTCACATGCACACGATTAAACCGTTTGATGCTGCTGGTGTGATTTCTGCGATTGAAAATGTGAAAGCAGTAGTCACAGTCGAAGAGCACATCGTTAACGGTGGTCTCGGTTCGGCACTGCTAGAAACATGCAGTGACCTTCGTCCAGAATTATTACCAAAGATTGTGCGAGTAGGCATACCTGACAAATTTGCAACTGAGTATGGCAGTCAAAATTCGCTATTGAAGCACTGGGGAATCACGTCGGATACCTTGGTAGGTGCGATGATGAAAAAGCTTGGAGGCTAGTTGTGGTATTCACTTCAGATGAAGATCTCGCAATTGCTAACGAATATTTAGACCTTGGTTACATAATTAGACCGAATGCAGACAAAGAAGCATTTAAGTGGATTCAGAAAAGTTCAGCCAATGTTGCGGCGGTTGCTCTAAACATCGAACCACCAGCAGATAACGAAAAGTTCTTGAACGAAATTCACAATCTTGTTGAACCGTCAAAACTAAATGACTTCAGATTAAAAGTGATACAAGGTTTAAACGCACTTTCAGAATTTCGCTTGATGTACTTTCGTTTGGCCAAGCCATATTTAGAGGCAATTGTTGGCAACGAACTTGCAATGCAGCAACGTATCAACTTGAGCATTCAAATGCCGAATGACACAAGTTCATTGTTGCCGGTCCATGCAGACACCTGGTCTGGTGACTCGCCATTTGAGGTTGTGGTTTGGCTTCCGCTAGTTAATTGTTTTGGCACAAAGGCGATGTATTTGTTGCCTCCAACTCAGTCTGCAAAATTTTCAGATGAGTTCAGCAAGCGCGGGGGTAGCAGTAGCGAATCTATTTTTGATTCAATTAAAACTGAAGTTAAATGGCTTGAAGTTAAAAGTGGTCAGGTATTGGTCTTTGATCAGTCGCTCCCACATGGCAATCGTCTAAACGAAGAAACTGAAACTCGCTGGTCGATGAACTGCCGCTTCAAGGGTGTGTTCACTCCATACGGCGATAAGAAACCTGGTGAATTTTTTGAGCCGATCACCTTACGCCCAGCATCTCGGCGTGGTATGTCATACGAGCTTCCGAAAATCTCATGAAAAGGTTGCGAGGCTATATATTCGCTCGTCCGTTTATGGGCGAAAGGGCTCCGCAACACGTGCAAAATATTATTTTGCGTGACTATTGCAATAAAAAAGGTTTTGAATTATTGCTAGCGGCA
>CAMAQQ010000017.1 GCA_945860575.1 Ferrithrix thermotolerans DSM 19514 | reverse complement strand
GAATCTGGCGAGATTGCGTTGGTTATCAACACACCGCGAGGCTATGGCACACGAAATGACGGCGAGGCAATTCGCAAGGCCGCCAACACTTGTCGCGTTTCGGTGGTCACAACTTTGAGTGCTGCCACGGCTGCAGTTCAAGGAATGATTGAACAACGTAATCGTCCATTCACGGTGATGTCGTTGCAAGAGTTTCACGCTCGATGAATTTGGGGTCAATAGATAATTGTTCTGTTCAAGTCGGCGATCTCAAACTTTCTCATCCAATTCTCACGGCATCAGGAACCGCGGGCTACGGTGCCGAACTAGACGCATATTTTTCACTAAGCGAAATTGGTGGTGTTGTTGCAAAATCAATTGCGCCTTTCGCATGGGCTGGTAACCCAGCCCCCAGATTGTCGCCAACTAAAAATGGAATGCTCAACGCAGTCGGTCTGCAAGGAGACGGCGTCGAACATTTTATTGCTCATGATCTTGTCGCCTTAGAAAAATCTGGCGCCACCATCATCGTCAGCATTTGGGGACATCGCATCGAAGATTATCTACTTGCGGCCAAACTTCTTGGCGAAGTCAAAAACAGAATTTCGGCAATCGAGGTGAATCTTTCGTGTCCAAATTTAGGCGGAGATCATGTTGTCTTCGCTCATGATGCTCGACTCAGTGCACAAATTATTGAAGGCTGTGTTGTTTCGGGTCTGCCAGTGTGGGCAAAGTTGAGTCCGAATACCCATGAACTAGTAGACATTGCCCGCGCGGTACATCAGGCAGGTGCGCAAGCGGTGACACTTGTGAACACGGCAATGGGAATGGCAATTGATACAGATACGGGGTTGCCGACTCTTGGCAATATTCGCGGAGGTTTATCCGGGTCGGCACTTCATCCAATCGCGGTGCGTTGCGTTTTTGATGTGCGACAAGCCCTGCCAGAAATCGGCATCATTGGAGTCGGTGGTGTCGTGTCCGGCGAGACTGCCGCAGAGTTGATGTTGGCTGGTGCCAACGCGGTTCAGGTTGGCACTGCAAGTTTCGCTAATCCTCGCGCCGCACTTTTAATTCAAAACCAGCTCATTGATTGGGCGGTCTCGCATCAAATAACCAATTGGTCGCAAGTCACCTCAGCGGCTCACCGCAACGGACTACTGACCCGAAAAGAATAAACTATCCTTACGCCTGTGAAAGTAGTTGCGATAATTCTTGCGCGCGGTGGGTCAAAAGGACTACCGCGAAAGAATATTATGCCGTTTTGTGGAAAGCCCCTACTTGGATGGACGATCGCACATTGCCTCGAGGGTGGAATTGAAGATGTTTTTGTCAGCTCAGATAATGATGAGATATTGACCATCGGAGAGAAATATGGTGCTCGGTCAATCAAACGTCCCGATTCGATTTCTTCCGATACTTCAAGTTCGGAATCTGGTTGGCAGCATGGCCTAGATTTTGTAGAAGAATTATTAGGTCCAGTTGATTGGGTGTTCGCTCCGCAGGTCACTTCGCCATTACGCGAGAAAAGCGATATCCAAATGGGAGTCGAAATAGCCAAAACTGGCAAGTATGACTCACTTTTTTCTTGCAATGTAATTGAAGATTTTTTTATTTGGGAAGACCAAGGCGGCTTGATGAACAGCGTAAACTATGATTGGCGAAATCGACAGCGTCGTCAAGATATTGAGGTGCGGTATGTAGAGAATGGTTCGTTCTATTTATTCAAGCCGGAGATATTGCGTAGTTCTTCAAATCGTCTAGGTGGCCGAATTGGGCGGGTCGAAATGGAGTCATGGAAGTTGTTTGAAATTGACAGCAAAACGGATTTTAGAAGGTGTGAAGCACTCATGAAAGAGTTTTTGGAGAGCAAAATTGACTAAATACGAGCGCTATCAAGATTATGTAATTAAGGATGGAAAGTTGGTCGGCGAGTTTGAAACTATGTACCAAGACTTTGATAATCCTTGGGATCAATCTTTTCGTGAGAATTCGGTTTTATCAAAAAGCATGGTCGAAAACATTTTAAGAATTAGCGACTTTAAAAGACCTTATGAGATTGGTTGTGGCTTGGGTTATTTTGTTGAAAAAATGAGAGTCATATGTGGATCTGCGGGGGGATTGGATGTTTCAAAAACTGCGATTGAAAAAGCCAAGGTGAAGTTTCCACTTTGTCACTTTGATGTTGGTGACATTCTTGAAGTTGAAAAAATTTTAAGCTTTCAACCAGATTGTATTTTTATGGATGAAGTTACTTGGTATGTACTTGAGAAACTCGATGAATTCAAAAACTTGATTTCCAAACACTTTAAAGGAATTAGTATTTTGCACACCCTGCGACAGTATCCACAAGGGACACAACAGTATGGTAAGGATTATTTCACCGATTTGAAGGGATTCATGAAATATTTTGAACCAGTAGTTGATTATTCAGATTGGGGCAGTTTCGGGTCGAAGGCTGATCCGTGTATGCATACTTTTTTCTTTGGGGTTGTTAAATGATAAGCGGAAGAGTCGTTTATATGAACGGCGAATTTGTACCAGAGGATCAAGCCAAAATATCAATTTATGACTCTGCATTAATGTTCGGCGACATGGTTTTTGAGATGACTAGGTCGTTTAATAAGAAGCAATTTCGTTTACGTGAGCATCTTGAACGTCTTTATCTAGGTTTAAAGATCCTTCGGATACCTATGACCATGTCAATCGATGATCTAGAGAGTGCGTGTATGTTGACGATCGAAAAAAATGAGCCATTTTTTGAAAGAAACGATGAACATCGTTTGATGATTAATGTCAGTAGGGGCCCACTGGGTATCTACGCACCAATTTTTGACGGAAAGCTCGAAACGACAGTCGTGATTGCTGACTTCCCACTTAAGTGGACTGTATCTGGTATGGCTAAATTTTACGATAGGGGAATCAACTCAGTCATTCCATCCCAACGCGCTATTCCGGCAACCTTGATGGATCCAAAGATCAAGAATCGAAGTCGAGTTTGGTATCAAGTTGCAAATATTGAAGTTTCAAATGTAGAAGGCGATAATAATTGGGCTTTATTGATTGACACTGATGGTTTTATCGCTGAAGGCACTGGCGATAATTTTTTTATGGTCAAGAATGGTGAGCTGTTTACGCCAGAAGGTAGGAATATTTTAAGGGGTATCAGTCGTGCCTACACCATGGAGTTAGCTACCGAACTTAACATTAAATGTCATGAGAAAAATATCGAGCCTTATGACCTTTATGACGCTGATGAAGCATTTTTGACAGGTACGCCATTTTGTATTTTGCCTACTACACAAATTAACGGCGTCAACATTGGGGATGGTCAGATGGGGCCGATGACAAAGTTGTTACTTGAGACGTGGTCAAGAAATGTAGGTCTAGATATTGTCCAACAAATGAGAGATTATGCGGCCGAAGTCAATAAGTTGACAGCATCCTCAGCACCAACCCCGTATCAGTTTCATAAAGAAAAGAAGTAATTGAACGAAATATTCGCGCAAGTAGAATAAATTAATGGCAACCTCATATCTGTCCGAAAGCCTTGAAGTAGATCGCAAGTTGGCGATCGCCGGCGCGTTTGCGATGCGATGTGAGATGTCTCAAGTTCTTCTAGATATCGCCAGTGGCAACCTGAATTTGAGTGATGTGCTGATAAAAAACGCAGACCACGCCGCAACTCAGCGCCTTTATGTAGTTAAGGCCCTCGAAGCAATACAGAGCATCGGCAAAGTTAAAGCACGACGACTGATGGCCGATCTTGAAATTACTGAAAAACGCAGAATCGAAAGCCTCTCGGTCAACGAGCGGCAATTACTGCTTAAAAAAATTGAGATTTCTATCTAATGTCGTTCAAGCCCGACGGACTCGTAATTGTTGTTTCTGGTCCTGGTGGCGTTGGCAAGAGCACAATCGTTGACGCACTCGTCAAGCGAGATGCAAATTTATGGTTGAGTCGCTCTTGGACAACTCGTGAACAACGAAGCGGCGAAGCACCTGATGCGTACAAGTTTGTAACTCGTGAACAGTTCGAAAAACATATTGCTCAAGGTGGATTTCTTGAGTGGACTGATTTTTTAGGAAATCTCTATGGCACGCCAACGCCAAGTGCACCTGAAGGCAAAGACACTGTGCTTGAAATTGAAGTTGACGGCGCTCAGCAAGTCAAGCGTTTAAATAATCAGGCGCTATTGCTGTTTGTCTTGCCGCCTTCTCGACAAGAACAGAAATCTCGTCTGCATGGTCGGGGAGACCCTGAGCAAAAAGTCGAAAAGCGATTGCGTAAAGCCGAAGACGAAGAACCAATTGGCAAGGCGATTGCCGACTACGTGTTGATCAACGATGACCTAGCCACAACAGTCGATGAGATGAGTCGGATTATTGATTTTGAGCGAAAACAGCGCTTAATCTAGCCCCATTTATGGCTATACTTATGAGCCGCTAGGCGTCCCCGACGTCTGATCCAGGAGGAAATAAGTGAATACAGATGACACCATGATGAACCCGCCAATTGAATCTTTGATGGGACACACAGGCTCAAAGTTTTCACTTGTGACTCTTGCAGCGCGTCGCGCTCGCGAGATTAATTCTTACTTCAATCAACTTGGAGATGGACTCGGCAACATGGTTCCGCCTCAAGTTAGTTCAACCGCGCGAAAGCCTTTGTCGATCAGTTTCGAAGAGATTTCAGCGGGCAAAATTCAATTAGTTCAACGAACGATCGAAGATATCGTCGCTGAAAACGAAGCCGCCGCTGCAGCGCAAGAAGCAGAATTGGCCGCCGAACTTGAAGCTGCGACCCAGCCCGACGCCTAATAGTCCCAAAGAGTTACTGCCGTGTCGGCATATTTAGTAGCGTCTTGATGAAAGCAGATATGGAGATCAAATGAAAAAGTATTCGTTTACATCTGAAAGCGTGACTGAGGGTCACCCCGACAAGATGGCAGACCAGATTTCAGATGCCGTGCTTGACGCAATTCTCGCTGCAGATCCAGCGGGTCGTGTCGCCTGTGAAACTTTGTTGACGACTGGCTTGTGCGTCATCGCTGGCGAAATCACAACTAGTGCTTACGTTGATATTCCGAAACTTGCTCGTCAAGTCATCAATGGCATCGGCTATGACAACGCACTTTATGGTTTCGACGGAAACACCTGTGGAGTAATCGTCAGCATTGACGAACAAAGTCCGAACATTTCGCAAGGCGTGAATATCAGCGAAGAGATTCGCGGCGGCAAGAGCGGCGAAGATGTTTTAAATAGTCAAGGCGCAGGCGATCAAGGAATGATGTTTGGTTATGCGTGCACAGAAACAACCGATTTGATGCCATTGCCAATTTGGTTGGCACATCGAATGGCCGAGAAATTGACAGACGTACGCAAGTCTGGTGCGATCCCGTATTTGCGCCCTGACGGCAAGACGCAAGTTACTTTTGATTATGAAGACGGCAAGCCGGTTCGTTTGCGAACAGTATTGATCTCAACTCAACATGCCGACGGCATCAATCGTGACACGGTCATTCGCCCAGATCTGATTGAGCAAGTTATTCGTCCCGTTATCCCAGCGCAATTTGCAAAAGATGATTACGCCGTTTATGTCAACCCAACCGGCGAATTCGTCAAAGGTGGACCACACGCAGACACGGGTTTGACTGGTCGCAAAATTATCGTCGACACCTACGGTGGCATGGGCCGTCATGGTGGTGGTGCATTCAGCGGAAAAGATCCATCAAAAGTTGATCGTTCGGCTGCTTATGCAGCGCGTTGGGTTGCCAAGCATGTTGTTGCGTCTGGCGCGGCGGAGCGCTGCGAACTTCAAGTTGCGTACGCAATCGGAATGGCGCATCCTGTCAGCATCTTCGTTGAAACTTTTGGGACTAACAAAGTAGACGAGTCTTTGATTGAGGCAGCGGTTCGCGAGGTTTTCGATCTCCGTCCTGCGGCGATTGTTCGTGACCTTGATTTGAAGCGTCCGATTTATCAAAAGACTGCGGCTTACGGTCACTTCGGCCGAAGTCATCCTGAGTTCACTTGGGAGTCTCTGTCGCGCCTTAAAGAATTCAAGGCAGCAGTCAAACTCTGATTCAAAACGCGACTCCCTCAATTCGGGTTGCGCGTGTCGTTCCTGATGTCACTGGGGTCGATAAAACATTTGATTATCTGATTCCAGAGTCTCTGGATAAAACTCTTGCGGTCGGCATGCGCGTGCGAGTGCCATTGCACGGAAGAAATGTGGCCGGATGGGTGATTGATATTGGCGAACCCAGTGCTGGTTTGGCCGCAAACAAAATTCGCTCGGTAATAAAAGTATTGGGTCTTGGCACGACAACTGAGATAATCGAACTCGCACATTGGGCAACGGCTCGGTGGAGTGGCAGGATGCGAAGTTTTGTTTCGGCATCTGCCCCAGACACATTGATCAAAAAATTTCCGTCACCAAGATATTTATCGCGGGGTATTACTTATTCGTCACCCATTGCCGACCAGATAATTCATCGGGGTGGTGGCTTGGTTTTGGTCTCACCTTTAGCCAATCCGACTTCGATTGTCAGCGCGTTCGCCAGTAACGGCCCGGTGATCGTCGTAATCCCCACGCAACATCGCGCGAAGCTTTTGGCGGCGTCACTTAAGGTCAATGGTTTTTCGGTTGCATTGTGGCCACAAGATTGGGCGAGCGCAATGGGAGGCGTTGACATTGTGATTGGCACTCGCAGTGTGGTGTGGGCGCCGGTCGCCAAGTTCTCGACGATCGTTGTGATTGACGAGCATGATGATCTGTTGCAAGAAGAACGCAGCCCGACTTGGCATGCTCGCGATGTCGCAATTAAGCGTTGTCAAAGTGTTGAAGCGACCTGCTGCTTAATCACGCCATTTCCATCTCAGGTAGCCAGAAAATGGGCAGCAGGTCGCGAATTCGAGATTCGCGCTTCTGATAATCAAAAATCCTGGCCAAAGATTGAAATCTTGGATCGAAACAAAGATGAAGCGTGGAGTACTTCACTGATCTCGTCTGAACTAATTAGTGAACTTCGTGATTCAAGTCGACGCGTAGTATGCGTTCATAACACAAAGGGTCGGGCTCGACTCATTGCATGCGCAAAGTGCCGTTCTATTCTTCGCTGCGAAAAATGTGACGCCGCTGTCAATCAACGCGATAAAGAAACTCTTGAGTGCCCGCGTTGCACCACGACACGACCAGTTGTGTGCCAAGCATGCGGGTCGAGTAGTTGCGCGTTGTTAAAGCCTGGTGTCAGTCGGTTGCGTGAAGAGTTGCAGTCGGCGGCAAATCGCACCGTCGCCGAAGTTACGTCGGCAACCACGCAAGTCAATCAACGAGTAAATGTGTTCGTCGGCACTGAGGCGGTGTTGCATCGCGTTCAATCAGCTGACACCGTGGTGTTTCTTGATATTGATGCCGAATTGTTGGCGCCGCGATATCGAACCAGTGAAATCGTCGGCACGCTTGTCGTGCACGCTGCGCGTCTGGTTGGTGGGTCAAAAAAGACGCCGCGAATCTTGCTTCAAACACACACACCCAAAAATGCTTTGTTATTTGGATTGTCGACGGGTGACTTCGATCTCTACAACACAAGCGAAAAAGCGCGACGAGAACTATTGAGGTTTCCGCCGTTCGGTTCGCTGGCCGAAGTTAGTGGTGTTGGAACCAAATCCTTTTTAGAGTCAATGGGCGAGTCTTTGCTGGTTCAGACGATGATCAAAGATTCAACACACGGTCTGGTGCGGGCAGAAAACTGGCAGGTTTTGAGCAAGGCGTTGTCAAATGCCAAGCGAAGCGCAAAATCTCGTTTGACAATTCACGTTGACCCACCGCGGATATAGCCTGAGAGCCATGAATTATAAGATTCGCACTTTCGGCGACCCCGTGTTGAAAACATGCGCGGCCGAAATCACAAACATCGACGGCAAACTTGTGAAACTTGCTGATGAAATGTTGAAAGTGATGTATGAAGCACCGGGTCTAGGTTTGGCAGCACCTCAGATCGGCGTACAAAAGCAACTCTTTGTTTACGATGTTGACGATTCTCCTGAGGTCATTCTCAACCCGACAATCGTCGAATCAAGTGGTGAGTGGGTCTACGACGAAGGATGCTTGTCGATACCAGGTTTGTCGGTCGAAATGTTGCGCCCGAAACTTGTGCTCGTTCGGGGCACTAATCTCGACGGCAATACAGTAGAAATTGAAGCCGACGAGTTGCTTGCTCGACTGTTTCAACATGAGATCGACCATCTTCAAGGTGTGTTGATGTTTGAACGAATGACAGCAGAGCAGCGAAAATTGGCAATGACCGAATATCGCCGTCGCGAAGAAAACCCTGGCCAAATCGAAACGACTCACTTAAAACTTTCGTGACAGCACTCGCTGATTTGCCGATCAACGGCGCATCGCGAATTATCTATTTTGGCACCCCAGAAATTGCAGTCGCCCCGCTTCAAGCACTCGTAGATGCTGGTTGCAATATCGAACTTGTAGTGACTCGACCCGATGCTCGTCGAGGTCGTGGAAATCAAACGAGTGCCTGCCCAGTCAAGGTCGCCGCCCAAGAATTGGGGCTGAAAGTTTCTCAGTCTGCGAGCGATGCAATCGCATTAGTGGGATCATCGAATGATCTTCTCGGGGTGGTCGTGGCATATGGTGAGTTGATTTCGATGGATGTGTTGAGCGTTGTGCCGATGATCAATGTGCATTTTTCTTTGTTGCCCAGGTGGCGCGGCGCCGCAC
This sequence comes from Ferrithrix thermotolerans DSM 19514, assembly GCA_945860575.1. Lineage (GTDB taxonomy): Bacteria > Actinomycetota > Acidimicrobiia > Acidimicrobiales > Ilumatobacteraceae > BACL27. The sequence goes on along the minus strand of CAMAQQ010000017.1, from coordinate 3,222 downwards.
CTGTAGAGCGAGCGATTCTTGCGGGCGATGAAACGACTGGCGTTTGCATTATGCGAGTTGTTGAATCTCTCGATTCAGGCGAAGTTTACGATCGTATTGAAATCCCGATTTTAGATACAGACACTCTCGTCTCGCTGCGTGAGAAATTGCTTGAAGCGTCGCTTCCGTTGTTGGTCAATGCTTGCATAGAAGGATTGAAAGATGGCGTGGCTCAAATTGGCGAGGCGTTATACGCCAAAAAAATCACGAATAGTGAGTTGCAAATAAATTGGAGCGACCCTGCGATTCAAATAGATCGCTTGATTCGCGTCGGCGGGGCCCACACACAATTTGCTGGGAAGAGACTTAAAGTCGTCGAGGCACGCATTGTTTCAGAATCCGTGGCTAGCAATGGACACGGCGCAATCAAGGTGGTTTCTCGACACGAGTGTGAAGTACAGACTGGCTCTGGCGGCATTTCGCTGGTTAAAGTGCAACCCGAAGGAAAGTCAGTAATTAGCGTTGACGACTGGATGAACGGCGCACGAATAAAGACCGGCGATCTTTTCGACTAGCCAGTTATGGCAGAAACTTTAAACTAGCTAGTTTCGCTAGTTAATTTGACCCAAACCATGCGAATGTTGGCCAGTGCGTCTTTGAAGGTTGCGTGATCGTCGCCAAGTCGAGCGCCAAGGGTGTCGACAATTGCGGCCAAAGCATCGATGGCTAATCTTGCGTCATCGAGCCGTGGTGGATTTGCCCCCAAATGGATTGCCGCAAGTTCGTAAAGTCCGACGACGTGATTCGCTACGACAACATTTGCTGGCGTCTCGGCTAGGCGAGCGCGAGCATCGGCCAAAGCCTGTGCTTGTTCTGGTGAGGTGTTGTCGCTCATTTTTTGGCTAAAGCCTGCGCTTGTTATGGGGTGGGGTTCTGATTCGTCTGCGCTAACCTTATGACAGCGATATCGGCAATGTCAATTGTTTGTATCGCACAGCAAAGTGGAAACTAGTTTCCCACCTAGCCACCAAGATTTGCGATGTTCGAAATTTGAACTAGCCGATGAGTGCGTCTGGGTCGAGCTGATGCGAGTGGCGATGCCACCGCGTATCTCGACTCTCGCGTGTCGGCAAATTCGATTTTGAACTTCGAGTTTTATCCAACACGAAGAGGAGGCACAGCCGCTTGTCAAGCAGTGAACAGTCATAGCACCGCCAACAAATGAGCCACGCTACAACGACAGAATTCGAGCCAAACAGGTTCGTCTTGTCGATGCAGATGGGTCACAAGTCGGAGTCGTCAGTATTGAAGATGCACTTGAGCGATCTCGCAAGGTTGATTTAGACCTTGTCGAAGTTGCTCCGCTAGCAGAACCACCCGTATGTCGAATCATGGACTACGGAAAGTTTCGCTACGAAGAAGCGCAAAGACTGAAAGAGTCTCGCAAGAAGACGGTGCAGATAACCATGAAGGAAGTCAAGTTCAAGCCAAAGATTGCCAAAGGAGATTTTGATACCAAGGTGCGCCATATGCTCGAGTTTCTCGACGAAGGCCACAAGGTTAAAGTCACCTTGCAATTTAGAGGTCGCGAAATGGCTCACCCCGAGTTAGGTACAAGAATTTTGGATGCAGTGATCGAGCAACTCGGTCAAATCGCCAAAGTCGACACATCAGCTCGCCTTGAAGGTCGAAATATGACGATGGTTCTTTCGCCAGACAAAAAAGCACCAAAGCGTCCAGCTTCTGTGAAACCGGCAGAAGCAAAGCCAACAATTTTGAAACCAGCAACTATTTCAAATACAGATCTCAACACGACAACTGAAACGGAGAATCAAAATGCCGAAGATGAAAACATCCAAGACAGCAAAGAAGCGATTTAAGAAAACTGGTACGGGCAAACTTCGCCGTCAGCAGTCGATGCGTCAGCACTTGTTTGAACACAAGTCAAGTGAGCGAACACGTCGTCTTGATGGCACCGTTGATGTTCACACTGGTGATGTCAAGCGCATCAAGCGATTGCTTGCAGAGCGATAAATCGAAATAGTTCTCAGACCAATCTCATAAACCCGCTAACCGAATCTCGATTGAAAGGATTTTAAAATGGCACGAGTCAAACGCGCAGTACATGCCCGCAAAAAACACAAAGCGATTCTCGAAAAAGCAAAAGGATATTACGGCGACCGTAGTCGTACGTTTCGCTCTGCGAACGAACAAGTACTTCACTCTGGTCAATATGCATTTCGTGACCGTCGTGCAAAGAAGGGCGAGTTTCGTAGTTTGTGGATTCAGCGAATCAATGCTGGCTGTCGACTTCATGACATGAGCTACAGCCGATTCATTGCCGGTTTGTCAAAAGCAGGCATTGTTGTCGATCGAAAGATCTTGGCAGACCTTGCGGTGCACGACGAAAAGGCTTTCGCGCAATTAGTTGAAACCGCTAAGGGCGCACTCGTCTGAGTCTCACGCAATTAGCGTTCACGAGCAATCGTGTTCAACGTCTACGAAGATTATGCAACGACAAGTCTGAACGAGCGCAAGAGAAAGCGTTCGTAATTGAGGGCGCGACTTTAATCGACGAGGCCATCAGTGCTGGTTGGCAGATCGAGTCGCAATTTGTAGCCCCGGGTGCGAGCCCATGTTCAGGCGCGGGAAGCGCAGTTAACGATTTAGCAGATGGTGTGATCGAACGCGTTGCGTCGACGAACTCACCGCAACCAGTTATGGCGATCGCCTTGAAGCGCGAAGTTGATATTGCTGATCTGGCTTTGGCAAAAAAATCAGAATGGATTGTCGTAGTTGACAAAATTTCAGACCCAGGTAATCTCGGCACAATATTGCGTTCGGCAGAGGCGGCCGGGGCAACGGCCGTTGTTCTGACTAGTGGCACAGTTGACGCGTTTAGTCCGAAGGTTGTTCGTGCGTCGGCTGGCGCATTATTTAACGTGCCGATATACGAAGGTGCAACGATCGAGCAGGTAGCAGATCTTGGTTTCGCGCTTTGGGGGTCATCGAGTCATGAAATGCAAAACTCGAGCAGTTTCACCACCGCAGATTTGTCGGGCAAAGTGGCGATCGTGCTCGGCAACGAAGCTCATGGGTTATCGGCAAGCACGAAGGTTGATGGTTGGTTGACGATTCCACACGCGGGTCGTGGTGAAAGCCTTAATGTCGCGATGGCGGCAACACTATTGTGCTTTGAAGTCAAACGTCAACACGATAATTAGCAAAATAATTAAACGCGAC